>JBKPQD010000102.1:0-9488 GCA_046733915.1 Chloroflexota bacterium | reverse complement strand
GCTCTCCACCCGGCGATTTCCTGTTTCCATTCTTCGTGGTCATACTCATCGACGAGCGGAATCAGATCGGTGAGCACGTTCTTCACGTCGCCTACCAGAGGAACATCGACAAAGACATTCTTGTGGATTTCAGAGGGATCGATCTCGATGTGGATTTTCTTCGCGCGCGGCGCATACGTTTTCAGCGTACCGGTGACGCGGTCGTCGAAGCGCATGCCAAAGGCAAGGATCAAATCGGAATTTTGAATCGCCATGTTCGTGTGGACTTCCCCATGCATACCCATCATCCCCAAGCTAAGTTCGTGCGAGGCAGGGAATGCACCGAGCCCAAGCAAGGTGCTCGCGACCGGAGTTTGCGTCTTGACCGCGAACTGCATGAGTTCCTGTTCCGCCTTAGCCATGAGCACGCCATGCCCACATAATATGATCGGTTTCTTTGCTTTCTCGATCAGAGCAATAGCTTGATCCAGCAACGGACGCGGGGAACGCGTCACTGGTTGGTAGCCAACCAGCTTGACCTCTTCGGGATACACAAACTCACAGGATTCGACTTGTGCATTCTTGCAGATATCGATCAACACCGGACCCGGACGTCCGCTGCGTGCAATATAAAATGCTTCGCGGATCGTTTCAGCAATTTCATCGGCGCGGGTCACGAGATAATTGTGTTTGGTGATCGGCAGTGTAATCCCGGTGACATCGGTTTCCTGAAAAGCATCACCTCCGATCAAATGTGCCGCAACTTGCCCCGTGATGAACACAACCGGCACCGAGTCCATCATCGCCGTGGCAATGCCCGTGACGAGATTCGTGGCTCCGGGACCGGAGGTCGCCATCGCCACACCCACTTTTCCGGAGGCACGCGCGTATCCATCGGCCATGTGAGCGCCGCCCTGCTCATGCCGCACGAGCACGTGATGGACGGGATAATTCAGCATGGCATCGTAGATCGGCATATTCGCGCCACCGGGATACCCGAAGACCACTTCCACGCCCTCACGCACCAGACATTCCCAAACAATTTCTGCACCTTTTTTCTTCATTGCTTCTCCTTGGACCATAGACGTACTATCAACCAGCTTCCGTCGCTAACACCGCGCCCGTATCCGCGCTGGTGACAAAATAGGAATATCGCTTCAACCATTTGGAGGTTGTTTTGGATTGGAACGGAGGCAGGGCATTTAAACGGGTCTGGATTTCTTCATCGCTCAAACGGACATCGAGAGTTCGTGCCGTTAAATCGATCATAACGATATCGCCGGCGTTGAGGGCGGCGATGGGTCCGCGCGCGGCGGCTTCCGGCGAGACATGTCCAATGCACGCGCCACGCGTCCCACCGCTAAAACGACCATCGGTGATCAGCGCAACCTTGTCACCGAGTCCCATGCCCATGATCGCGGAGGTCGGCGAGAGCATCTCCTGCATTCCCGGTCCACCTTTCGGACCTTCATAACGCACCACCACACAATCTCCCGCCTTGACCTTTCCGCCTAAGATGCCTGCCATCGCTTCTTCCTGGGATTCAAAGATCACAGCAGGACCCTCGAATTTCATCATGGCTTCACTGACGCCGCCCACTTTGACCACCGCGCCGTTGGGGGCCAGATTGCCAAACAGGATCGCCAACCCGCCGCGCCTGGAATGAGCATTGTCATAACGCCGGATAACTTCTTCATCGTGAATATCACAGCCCTGGATCGATTCGCCCAGTGTTTTGCCGGTCACCGTCAAGCGGTCAAAATGCAGCATGCCCGTCCCCCACTGGATTTCATTCAATATCGCCGGAATGCCACCTGCGCGATGGACATCTTCCATATGCCATTTGCCCGCCGGGCTGACCTTGCTGATATGCGGCACTTTGTCGGCTACGGAATTGATGCGCTCGAGCGGGTAGTCCACGCCGGCTTCGTGCGCCAGTGCCAGTGTGTGCAGCACCGTATTGGTCGAGCCACCCATCGCCATATCCAGGGCGAAGGCATCATCAATGGCTTCGGGAGTGACGATATCCCGCGGTTTGATGTCGCGTTCTATCAGAGTTAAGATTTGCGATGCAGCCTGCCGCGCCAGCGCTTCCCGCTCCGGGGACTTTGCTAATGCAGAGCCATTGAATGGGAGTGCTAGTCCAATGGCTTCCATTAGACAGTTCATTGAGTTGGCGGTGAACATACCGGAGCAAGATCCGCAAGAGGGACAGGCAAATTTTTCTAATAGGGTTAAACGTTTTTCGTCGATCTTTCCTGCTGAATATGCCCCCACACCTTCGAATACGGAAATCAAGTCAATCGTCTCGCCTTCGGGGGTGAGTCCCGCTTTCATCGCTCCACCCGAGACAAAAATCGTCGGGATGTTGACGCGCATGGCAGCCAGCAGCATCCCCGGCACAATCTTGTCACAGTTCGGGATACAGACCATAGCGTCAAAACGGTGGGCTTCGATCATCGTCTCCACGCAATCTGCAATCAGCTCCCGCGACGGGAGGGAGTATTTCATCCCCATATGACCCATTGCAATGCCGTCATCCACGCCAATCGTATTGAACTCAAACGGCACGCCCCCTGCAGCCCGGACAGCTGCCTTCACAATCTTACCGAAGTCCTGCAAATGCACATGCCCCGGGACAATATCCACGTATGAATTGACAAACGCAACAAATGGCTTCTCAAAATCTTCATCCTTTACCCCGGTCGCACGCAACAATGCACGGTGTGGCGCTTTCTCATATCCTTTTTTGACGGTGTCTGATCGCATGAGGCTCCTTTGTTGCTCCCCTTCCTGGACGGGAAAGGTGAGATGTCAAGATACAAAAGAGCCGCCCGTGGTTAGGGCGGCTCTTTGCACTTACTTAGGTGTGTTTTATTTCTTCACTCGCACCTTCGCCATCCTAACCACAAACTGGTCCTTAATAATAAGGACCGCAATAAGGACGACGATAAGGGAGAGGCTGAAGATGGAACTCATTTTTGTTTAAGGTATTTCGCCCGATTATAGGCGGAAACGGAAATAAGTCAAGGGACAAATTTCCAATCGGGCTCAGGCAATGACGCGCGCCTTCATCCAATCATTGGAATTATGGAAATCGGCAACGGCGTTACCGGGATGCACGAGTTCGTCGAACAACGGACGGTCGGCATCATCCAGCTTTTTATCCAGGATCACAAGCGCATCCTCCAGATGCGCCAGCGTGCGCGGACCGATGATCGGAGCTGTAATGCCAGGTTGATCTTTCGTCCATAAAAGAGACAACTGCGAAGCGGTCAGCCCGCGTTCTTCAGCCATCTTGCTCACGGCGTTGCCCACCTCGATTCCGCGTTGCGTGACGCGTGCTTCGCCCATATTCTTATCCCAGCGTTGGGCGCGCGAACCTTCCGGATAATCCCCGGCTTGTGTGTAGCGTCCCGCCAGCACTCCCATGGCTAACGGCGACCAGGGCAGGATGGCAAGGTCATATTTTTGGCACAATGGGATAAGCTCATTTTCGATGCGGCGATCAAGCAAGTTATATGGGGGTTGCTCGCTGATATATCGATTCCATCCGTATTTCTCGCTGAGGGATAGCGCCTCCATCACCATCCAGGCGGGATGCGTGGAACAGCCGATATAAAGTACCTTTCCCGCGCGGATCAAATCGTCAAATGCCCGCAAGGTTTCGTCCTGTGGATGGGTTAGCGGCGGGCGATGAAGCTGGTACAGGTCAACATGGTCCGTTTGTAATCGCTGCAGCGAGTCTTCGCACGCCTTGATGATGTGATAACGAGTTCCACCGCCTTCATTGGGCAAGTTGCCAACACGGCTGAAAACCTTCGTCGCAAGCACCACCTGGTCTCTTAAGTTCTGTTCTTTCAAAAATTTTCCAACAACGCGTTCGCTTTCCCCATTGTTATACACGTTGGCGGTATCGAAAAAGTTGATGCCATTTTCGGTGGCTTTCTGCATGATCGCAAACGAGTCCTCTTCGGTCGTCACGCCACCAAAATTCATGGCGCCTAAACACAACGGCGAAACAAGTACACCAGAACGTCCTAATTTTCGGTACTGCATGGCAGATCCTTTCTTGATTAACGATCTCGCTGGAGAATACCATTTTTTATCTCCGGATGTAAGTCATTCCGGGCAATTGCCCCTTGACCAATTCTGCTGACGGGCATAGAATACCGCCCAACATGATTTCCGTTCACTTCTCCATGACCATGACTATGAATACCTCCCGGAGTTTCCGTGAGGAATTTGTGCATGGGTAGAAGTAACGAAAAAAGTTCTCTCGAAATACACAACGCCTCACGGAAACGTGTGGCGTTTTCGTTTACATCATTCCTTTGCTAAAGAAGAAGGAAGAACAAGGAGCAAGTCATGCAAAAACAAGCGCTGGTCATGAAATTTGGAGGTACGTCGGTGGGGTCCGTGCAGGCACTGACTAAAGCGACTCAAATCATCAAGGCGGTGCGGGATGAATATCCGCGTGTGGTCGTAGTGACTTCGGCAATGGCAGGCGTGACGGATTTGCTTCTGAAGTCCGCTTCGCTCGCGTCGCAGGGAAATGTGGAATCGCTTCCGGAGGCCGAATCTACACTGAAGGAAAAGCATTTCTGCGCTGCAGATGCACTCATCCGAGATCAGCAATTGCGTGAGGCGACAAAAGGAGAAATCAATTGTTTGGTGCAACTGCTCAGTGATCTCTGCAGGGCCATCGCGGTACTTGGTGAAGCCAGTCCGCGGGCAATGGATGCAGTGGCATCCTTGGGGGAACGGATGAGTGTCCGCTTGCTGGCGGCAATTGTTCAAGATACGGGAATTCAAGCGAAGGCAATTGAATCCACAGAATTCATTGTCACGAACGCACAATTTCAAATTGCACATCCCGATTTCAAGGTTACGAAAGAAAAAACAAGGGCGGCATTGAATCCAACGTTGGACGAAGGAATTATTCCCATTACAACAGGTTTTATTGGAGCAACTCCCGAGGGGATTATTACCACGCTCGGACGCGGCGGCAGCGACTACACGGCTGCGATCATTGGTTCTGTCCTGCCCGCCGACGACGTATGGATCTGGACCGATGTGGACGGCATCATGACCACCGATCCGCGGATTGTCCCCGAAGCGCAGACGTTACCAGAGATCAGCTATGGGGAAATTGCAGAACTGGCTTATTACGGGGCGAAAGTGCTGCATCCGAAAACCATTCGACCGCTCGTAGAGGCAGGCATCGGATTGCGCATCTGCAACACCTTTCACGCATCACATCCAGGCACGCGCCTGATCGCCAATGGAAATTTGAATGGTGGCGCGCACAAGCCTGAGAAGATCATCAAAGCGGTAACTGCCATCCGTAAACAAAGACTCGTGACGGTCGAAGGACGCGGCATGTTGGGGGTACCGGGTGTGGCTGCGCGCGCATTCGGCGCGGTAGCTTCGACGGGAACAAGTGTGCCGCTCATTACGCAAGCTTCCTCTGAACAATCGATCTGTTTTGCGGTGCCATCGGAAACAGCTCCATTAGTTCTCGATGCCCTGGAAAAAGTATTTGCCCATGAGATCGAGGAGCAAGATATCGACCGGGTCTGGTCCACGCAGGATGTTTCGATTGTGACCGTGGTCGGTGCTGGTATGCGACACACCGTTGGGGTGGCCGGCAAAGTTTTTAGCCAGCTTGGCAAGAAGGGTGTTAACGTGCTGGCGATCGCCCAGGGTTCTTCCGAAGTATCCATCAGTCTCGTAGTGGATACGGCGGATACGGAAAACGCCGTCAAGGCGCTGCATGAGTTAATTGTTCCATAATTTGTAGGGACGGCCACTGGCTGGTCACTAGCAATCGAAAGAAGGAGAAACGATGTCCTCTCAAATCCCCGTCGCTGTTCTCGGCGCGACAGGCTCTGTCGGCCAGAGATTTATATCGCTGCTTGATAATCATCCCTGGTTCAAGGTCGTCGCGCTTGCCGCCTCTGACCGCTCCTCTGGACAAAAGTATTCGCAGGCCGCGCGCTGGGTGTTGGATGTACCAATGCCCGAGTATGCGCGGGATATGGTCCTGGTCCCTGCATCCACAGATTGTGTAGACGCCAAGATTGTCTTTTCGGCTCTGCATACTGAAGTTGCAAATGAACTCGAACCGCAGTTTGCGAAGACAGGCGCAGCGGTGTGCTCGAATGCCTCGTCTTATCGGCGCGGCGAAGATGTGCCGTTGCTGCTCCCGGAGATCAATGCCGACCATATTCAACTTGTTAAGTACCAAAGAAGGAATAAAGGCTGGAGCGGATGTATCGTCACAAATCCCAATTGCACGAGCACGGGTCTGACGATCGCGCTCAAAGTGCTGGACGATGCATTCGGCGTACAAAAAGTTTTCGCAGTATCCCTGCAGGCGCTTTCGGGCGCAGGTTATCCCGGCGTTCCATCGCTAGATATCATGGACAATATCATCCCCAACGTGGCGAATGGTGGCGAAGAGGAAAAAGTGGAATGGGAACCGCGCAAGATGCTGGGTAAACTTAACGAGAACAAAATTGATCTGGCAGATATCAAATTCAGCGCGCACACCAACCGGGTCGCGGTGACCGATGGGCACACGGTCTGTGCGAGTGTGGCGCTGCAAGACGCCGTCGAACCAGAGCGCGCGATTCAAGCCCTGCGCGATTACGCTGCGCCGCCAGCCGCGCGGGACTTGCCATCGTCGCCGCGACCGGTGATCGAGATCCGGGAGGAAGCGGATCGCCCGCAGCCGCGACTCGATCGCTTAACCGGAAATGGCATGACGACCGTGGTTGGACGCGTCCGGCGCGATCCCATTTTGGATCTCAAATTTGTCGTGCTTTCACACAACACGATTCGTGGCGCCGCTGGAGCATCGATCTATAATGCAGAACTCTTGGTGAATGAAGGTTTATTATAAGTCGGGTTGACAACCCGACCTACCTTGTGTTATAAACCGCGGCTAACAACAATAAATACTCGCTCTTATCCAGAGAGGCTGAGGGAACGGCCCTGTGACGCCTCGACAACCTGACCGCAAGGTCAAGGTGCCAACTCCGACAAGTAAGGATGACTTTGGTCATTCGTATCTGGAAGATGAGAGGATGGTGTAGACGTATACCTCTTCTTGTACTTTCAGAAGAGGTAATTTTTTGTGCACAAATTTTATCTCTTCTGGAGGGCGGGTACATTCACACAAGAGGAGAGAATCCCATGTCCACAGTTCAGGAACGACAGTTAGGTTTTGCCACCCGCCAGCTTCACGCGGGCTATTCGCCCGACCCCACAACTGGGAGTCGCGCGGTACCGTTGTATCAAACCACGAGTTATCAGTTCAAAAGCACAGAGCATGCCTCCAATTTGTTTGCCCTGAAAGAGCTGGGGAATATTTACACGCGCATCATGAATCCCACAACGGATGTGCTGGAACAACGCATCGCTGCCCTCGAAGGTGGCGTAGCAGCTTTGGCAGCAAGCTCGGGTCACGCAGCACAGGCGCAAGCGATTTTCACGCTGTGTAATGCAGGCGACCATATCGTTTCGTCCAGTCGCTTGTATGGGGGAACATACAACCAATTCAAGTACACGCTTCCCAAGCTGGGAATTGATGTCACATTTGTCGATCCCGGCGACCCACAGAATTTTGAGAAAGCGATCCAGCCGAATACTAAAATTCTGTACGGGGAAACGCTGGGTAATCCGGACCTGGCTGTATTCCCGTTCGAGGAAGTAGCCGCGATTGCGAAGAAACACCAGTTAATTCTTTTCATCGACAATACATTTGCAACACCTTATCTCTGCCGTCCCTTTGAATGGGGCGCGCACGTCATCACCCACAGCACCACCAAATTTATTGGCGGGCACGGTACATCCATCGGCGGCGTCATTGTCGATGGTGGCAATTACGATTGGGGCAATGGCAAGTTCGAGAATTTCAACACCCCCGATCCTTCCTACCATGGTCTGGTGTATTCATCCCTTTCTAGTGTGGGGCTGCCTCCCTTTGCCATCAAGGCGCGGGTGCACGTCTTGCGCGACATCGGTGCCTGTCAGGCGCCCTTCAACAGTTGGCAGACCATTCAAGGTATTGAGACCTTGAGTCTCCGCATGGAGCGTCACGTGCAGAATACGCAGGCAGTGGCAGAGTATCTCGAAGATCACCCCAATGTCAGTTGGGTGCTCTATCCCGGCTTGAAGAGCCATCCCGATTATGAGCGCGCGAAGAAATATTTGCCAAAGGGAGCCGGCGCCATTCTTGGATTTGGGATCAAAGGTGGGGTGCAGGCTGGCAAGAAATTCATCGAAAGCCTGCAACTCTTCAGTCACCTGGCAAACGTGGGCGACGCCAAGAGTCTTGCTATTCATCCCGCGACGACCACACATAGCCAGCTAAGCCCGGAGGATCAGATTGCCGCCGGGGTCAGTCCGGACTTTGTTCGTCTGTCCGTTGGTCTGGAGGATATTGACGACATTCTCTGGGATTTGAATCAGGCTTTGAACGCGTAAGCCGTTCGTTGGTTGACTGCCCTGCATCTTTGTACAGGGCAGTCAACGACTACAAAGGGAAGAATTATGCCCGTAAAAATTCCCAACACCCTTCCGGCGCGCACCACACTTGAGCAGGAAAACGTCTTCGTGATGGACGAGGATCGCGCCATCCACCAGGATATTCGCCCCCTGCATGTTGCAATTCTGAATCTCATGCCAACCAAAATCGCAACCGAAACTCAGCTTCTGCGATTGCTTTCCAACTCCGCTTTGCAGGTGGAAGTCACCCTCCTTCACACCGCTACATATGAGTCCAAGAACACAGATGCCGATCATTTACTGCAACACTATGTTACCTTCGATGAAATCAAAGGCGAAAAATTCGATGGTTTCATCATCACCGGCGCGCCTGTGGAACAGATGCCCTTCGAAGAGGTGGACTACTGGAAAGAACTGACTCAAATCATCGAATGGGCAGATAGCAATAGCGAATCCAATTTTTATATCTGCTGGGGTGCACAAGCCGCTCTATATCATCGCTACGGGATTCCGAAATACGACCTGCCCGCTAAGATGTTTGGCGTCTTCGAGCACCGCATCCTCTCACGGACAGAGAAGCTGTTGCGCGGTTTCGACGATATTTTCTTTGCCCCGCATTCTCGTCACACCGAGATTCGGAGGGAGGATGTAGAAAAGGTGAACGAGATCCAGCTGCTGGCGGAGTCGGATGAGGCGGGAGTCTACATCGTCGGCTCCAAAGACGGACGTCACATCTTTGTCACGGGGCACTCGGAGTATGACCCCTTCACTCTCAAAGCAGAATACGACCGCGACGTCAGCAAAGGGCTACCAATCCACGTGCCGAAAAACTATTACCCCGGGGACGACCCGAAGAAAACTCCAAACGTCCGTTGGCGGGGGCATGCGAACCTGTTATATTCCAACTGGTTGAATTATTATGTGTATCAAACAACGCCGTTTGATCCCAACCAGATTCCGATCAAACCAGCGAACTCCATGGACTAGCTCATACC
>JBKPQD010000101.1:0-3225 GCA_046733915.1 Chloroflexota bacterium | reverse complement strand
GACGAAGATCGCCTGATCTGGATTCGCCAGCAGGATTTGTTGGTATTTGCCCTGCGGTCTCGGGTCCAGCCGGACGATAGCGCGCTTGCGTTCTTCGACCTCTTCGATTACCCCGCTTTTATCTGACAACACAGTGATACGCACATGATCTCCGATGCTCGCAATATCGCCCAGGGCACGGCCCTGTTTGAGTTTGCCGCGCAGTTGACAGATGATCGAGCCCAGGCTGGTCTCTACGGTAAAGAAACCAGACTGGGCTTTGATAATTAAGCCTGTATCGGTTGGGTCACTCACAAGGTGTTTCTGCCCTTAATCCTATGGCTTCGGCGTTTTCGTTGGGATGCCTCCAAATGGAGTTGGCGTGTAGAGCGGAGCGCCGTACGCGTCCGCAAACCACGGCCTGGATTGGGGAGCGCCAAAGTAATACGCCTCCACGACAGCCCGGAACACGGGCGCGGCCCAATCGGAACCTTCCCCTTGATTCTCCAAGACCACCGCAACGGCGATGTCGGGCAGACCGGTCGAAGGTCCGGCAGTAGTATAGCCTGCGAACCAGGCATGAGGCAGGCCAGAACCAGATTCGGCGGTGCCGGTTTTCCCCGCCACGGGAATGCTCATGCCGCGCAAACGGAAGTTCGCTGTGCCGCGCGGGTTTTCTACTACACTGACCATCGCGTTCTGGATAATATTGAGGCGGAACGGCTGAACAGGAAGTGTTCCTTTTGCATCTGCTTTAAAGGTAAACACGGGGTCGCCTCCATCCACTGGCTCGATCTTCTCCACCAACTGTGGACGATACAGCGTGCCACCATTACCGACTGCGGCGATAAACCTCGCGACTTGAAGGGGCGTGACCTGCACCGTTCCCTGGCCGATGGCCTGGTTGACCACTTCGATCGGGTCACCATTCGGATCGTCGATTTGGCCCGCTTCCTCTTCGATCTGTTCGATGCCGGTCTTCTGTCCGAGACCGAAGGCGCGCGCCATAGTGGCAATGTCATTCGAGCGGTTGTTTTGGAACAGGGTATATCCAATATCCCAGAAGAATGGATTGCACGAGCGCATCAGGCCTTCCGGCAGCGTTAAGAGACCGGAGGGCTGGCTGTCGGAGGTATTACATTCCTTGCCCGCCGCAAGCCGATCCTGGCAGTGCTGCCACGTCCAATCGTGACGGACACGGTCGGGCAGCTTGGTCCAGTCGTACTGGCAATCAAAAGGCGACTGCTCCTGGTAGAGCCCGCTTTCCATGCCAGCCGCCATGGTGATAATCTTGAACACCGAACCGAGCGGATATTTGCCCTGCGTGGCGCGATTGAGGAACGGTGAATTCAGTTGACTGGTGGCAGTGTATTCCGCGCCCCCGTTTGGATTTCCGTCGGAGAACATGTTGGAATCAAATCCCGGTGAGCTTGCCATGGCGAGCACGCGTCCGGTATCGCGTTCCAGCACGACCACCGCGCCCGTAAATTGAGAAATGGCATCCTGCGCCGTTCTTTGCAAATTGCGGTCGATCGTGAGGGAGACCGAATCAGCCGCTTTGGCTTCACTCTGTCCAACTTGAGTCACGATCGAGCCATCCGCCGGCTTGACCACGTAGAGGGTGCCGCCGTGCTTGCCCGCCAAGTAATCTTCTGCCCAAGCCTCCACCCCCAAGGCACCGACACGCTCACTGCCGGAATAGCCTCGACGGCGATATTCATCGACTTGCTCGGGACTAATGGCAAGAGTGTAGCCGACAACATTGGAAGCAGCGCCTTGTTCAAAATAATAACGAGAGTTGTAGGGCGTCCACTCCAAGCCGCTGGGACTGATAGAACGAATGCGCTCTGATTCGTCGGCCGAGGCTTCGCAAAGTGGAATGCTGTACTGCGCGGGCGTATTGAAAATCTGCTCCGCAAGGTCTTCTGGATCATTGCCACACAAAGCGTGGACTTCTGCTAAAAGAGTAGGTTCACTGTCGTTGGTCACATTGCCGGGGATGATCATGAAGGCATATGCATCGGATTGTGCGGCGAGAACGTCGCCGTTGCGGTCATAAATGTTGCCGCGTGAGGGGATGTTGTAATCCATGCGCAGCACGTTCCCGCCAGCGAGCTCGGGCAGGATGAGTCCATCGTCCCAATTCAATTTCCAGGCACCATCCTCCAGCGTGAACTTGGCGACCATATCGCGATCGATGTCGCCGACCAGGGCAGTGTGATAGGTCACATGAAAGGATACTTCTGAGGAATATGGATTGACGAGCGAAGAGAGGACTTGGTAATCGAAAGAGCCGGCGCTCATCGTATTGAGTGCATCCCGGTTACGCAGAGCAAAATCCTCCAATTTGATGGCATCCTTTGCCACCTTGCTCAAGAGCGCGTACATCGTGTTGTAATCTTCTGCTTTGAACGCGTCGAGATAAGCGGTTAGGGTCGCGTCTACATCGGGCGCAGGATTAATGGTGACTGGCGGTGGTGGCAGTGGCGTATCGGTGGAAGATCCAAGAAATGGAACATTGACCCCACCCCCAGAACTCGTACACGCGCTCAGGAACGCCAGGAGAGCAACGATGTTTAACCAGCGAAGAAATTTCATGTGTTGCCTTTCAACATCAAAATGTAGGTCGGGCTTGCCGCGTAGCACCTGTCGTTGCAGCCCGACAAACATGGCGGGTTACAAACCCACCCTACAAGATTTACATTTCACCGTTCAGTATCGCATGCGAAACGGGACATTGATATTCCAGCAATGTTTCACAGCCTGCAAAAAAATCGGTCTTAGATTGGATGCCCATGTCTCGCAATTGGAGAAGTACGTGACATACGGGAAGTCCCATCACACTGGCGAAACAGCCGTCCATGCGGGCGACGGGGTGGAACTCGGGGTGTTGGATCGCATACGCGCCGGCCTTGTCGAGGGGATCGCCGGTGGCAACATAAGCGTGGATTTCCTCATCGGAATAATCGCGCATCGGCACGTCGGTGACGCTGATGTCTTTGAGCAGGAGTCCGTCGCCCGGTCGAAACAGAGCGATTCCCGTATAGACCTGATGTGTATGCCCGCGCAGACGCCTGAGCATTCCGATCGCTTCAGCAGCATCCCGTGGTTTGCCGAGAATATCGTTTCCATCCACAACGGTTGTATCGGCAGCGAGGACAACCTGCTCCGCATCCGCTTTGACGGCGCGTGCCTTTGTTTCGGCAAGCCTTAAGACGTAATCGGCGGGATTTTCGTTCGGCAGCT
>JBKPQD010000100.1:0-1469 GCA_046733915.1 Chloroflexota bacterium | reverse complement strand
GTCTCCAACCGTGAGGTAATGATTGTCGCTAACGATGCCACGGTCAAAGGCGGTTCCTATTTCCCCATGACGGTCAAGAAGCATCTGCGTGCCCAGCAGATCGCCGAAGAGAATTATCTGCCCTGCCTGTATCTGGTCGATTCGGGCGGAGCGTTTTTGCCTCTACAGGATGAAGTCTTTCCAGACGTGAACCATTTCGGTCGCATCTTCTACAACCAGGCGCGCATGTCTGCCAAGAAGATTCCACAGATCGCAGCGGTGATGGGAAGTTGCACTGCGGGCGGAGCCTACGTCCCGGCAATGAGTGATGAAGCGATCATCGTCAAAGGCACGGGGACCATCTTCCTCGGCGGACCTCCACTCGTCAAAGCGGCGACGGGCGAGGATATCACTGCGGAGGAACTCGGCGGCGCGGATGTCCACACGCGTTCTTCCGGGGTCGCCGATCATTTTGCAGAGGATGATGATCACGCGATTGAGCTCTTGCGCGGGATCGTCGAGACATTGCAACATTCCAACCCTCGAACGTTTCTTTCGATGCTTGATGTTGTTTCGCCGGAAGAACCTCTCTACCCCACCGATGAGATTTATGGAATCCTGCCGAGCACATTCCGCGCTTCTTACGATGTGCATGAAATCATTGCGCGAGTAGTAGATGGAAGCAAGTTCCGCGAGTTCAAGGCGCGTTACGGCACGACTCTCGTCTGCGGGTTCGCGCGCATTTATGGGTATCCGGTCGGTATCATTGCCAACAACGGAGTGCTGTTCAGTGAGTCCGCCCTCAAAGCCACACACTTCATCGAGCTATGCGACCAGCGCGGCGTTCCTCTCATCTTTTTGCAAAACATTACCGGCTTCATGGTGGGCCGTGAAGCGGAGGTCGGCGGTATTGCCAAGGATGGCGCCAAAATGGTCCATGCGGTGGCGACGACGCGTGTCCCCAAGCTGACCGTGGTGATCGGCGGCTCGTTTGGCGCAGGGAACTACGCGATGAGCGGACGCGCCTACGGTTCACGCTTCCTATGGATGTGGCCCAATGCTCGTATCTCTGTGATGGGCGGAGAACAGGCGGCCAATGTGCTGCTCACAATTAAACAGGAACAGCTTGCGAGGGAGGGCAGACCTGCCATGTCACCGGAAGAAGCGGATGAGTTCAAACGTCCCATTTTGGAGAAGTATGAAGACGAAGGCAATCCTTATCATTCCACGGCGCGGCTTTGGGATGATGGCGTGATTGATCCTGTAGATACGCGTCAGGTGCTTGGCTTGGCATTATCGGTTGTATTGACTTCGCCGGCGGAAGAGCACAATTTTGGCGTTTTCAGGATGTAAGAGAAAACAAACGCCGGGTCACACCGCAGAACATCAACCCCGGAAGAAACGTTTATATAGGTAAATATGCCTTAGGATGGAATTATGACCTTTGAACAAGCCTCAGATAGCCCCCATCATTTTCTGAGCCAGCTCGC
>JBKPQD010000099.1:0-1943 GCA_046733915.1 Chloroflexota bacterium | reverse complement strand
CGAATCCATGCGCGCCGTCACATTCCAATCGATGTAGCGGATATCGTCGCTCGCCTGGTACTCGCGCAGATCGGCAAAGTCCACGCCGAAGCCGTAGAACAGGGAGCGATAGTCGCCCTGCAGCAAACCATCGAGCCGGCGAATCACCTGCCAGTCGAGGCGCTGCAGCACGCGCTCAGGCGTTAGCGTTGATATTGGCATGCTCATGTAAGGGCACCACCGGGATTGGAATACGGTCCAAAATTTTTGTGAGAATATCGTCTCCGCTCACATTATCGGAGAGCGCTTCATACGAAAGAACGATACGATGTCTCATCACGTCCAATGCCATGTCGAGCACATCCTGCGGCAAGGCATACTTGCGTCCGCGCACAAAGGCAAGGGCGCGTCCGGTCAGGATCAGGTTAATCGAGGCGCGGGGGCTGGCGCCAAACATGATATAGCGCCGCAAATCCTTCAAGCCCACCTGCTCCGGTTCACGCGTCGCCGTCACCATGCGGACGGCATATTCCATTAATGCCGGGTCCACATAAACTTTATCGGCTTCCTTTTGTAGCTCTAGTAATTGATCGGTGGTCAATACTTTCTGCATCGGCTGCAGCATCCCGGTCATGCGCTCGACGATCACGAACTCTTCGGTCGACGTGGGATAACCAACTAATACTTTCATCATGAAACGGTCTACCTGCGCTTCAGGCAAGGCATAGGTTCCTTCGGTTTCGATTGGGTTCTGGGTTGCCAGCACCAAGAATGGATTCGGTACTTTATGTGTCTCACGCCCAATGGTCACTTGCTTTTCCTGCATCACTTCCAGCAACGCGCTCTGTACTTTGGCAGGAGCGCGGTTGATCTCATCGGCGAGCAGCAGGTTTGTGAACACCGGACCCAATGAAGTGTCGAACGTACCGGTCTTCTGATTGTAGATGCGCGTCCCCACCAGGTCTGCCGGAACGAGGTCAGGCGTGAACTGGATGCGCTTGAACTCACCACCGATTGCTTCTGCCATCGTCTTGATCGCCATGGTCTTCGCCAAGCCTGGCACACCTTCCACGAGAATATGTCCGCGCGCCAGCAAGGCAACGATCATCCGCTCCAGCATGTGATCCTGCCCGACGATCACTTTCTTGACTTCATATAAAACTTTCTCCATGGGTGTCCGGTTCGCAGATTTTTCGTTTAGTACCATTCCTACTCTCCTTCTTGATTGCACGTTTCATTAATTCTTATTCGAGCCAACCGATTTAATTGCTTCCTAATACGGCGGTAGACCACCTGCTTGGCTCGCCGCCACGTTGATCGGCACAGCAAAGCCGATACCGATAAAGAAATTTTCTTCCGTCGGATTAATGATACCGGTGACAATACCCACCACATGACCACTTCTATTTAACAGCGGTCCGCCCGAATTCCCGGGATTAATCGCCGCGTCCACCTGGATCAAACCTCGCACCTCGTGAGCACTGCCCGGCGGTTGGAAGGTGCGGTCAAACCCCGAGATCACACCGGCGCTCATCGAGCTATACAGGCCGAACGGATTGCCCACCACGAACGCGTCATCCCCCACCTGCAACGCGCCGGCATTCCCAACCGTTGCCGGCACAAACAACTGCGGTAACGCTGAAGGAGTTAACATGGCAATGTCAATATCTGGTTGGGAGGAGGCAATTGCGCCCTCGGCTTTCGTGCCATCCGCAAAGGTGAGTGTGATCTTCTTTGCGCCTTCTACCACGTGATTTGCAGTCAACACATCCCCCTGATCGTTGATAATTACACCGCTTCCCAGGCTATGGTCGAGTTCACCACTTGTGCCCTCACTTTCGGTCTGGATCAAAACCAGAGAAGGCTGGATGATTTGATATACGCCCACGGCAAACGAGGGACGCGGCGTAGCCGAGGCCATGGCGCTTGCCACGGTATTGTTTACATCGGTCTGCGTAATTTGC
>JBKPQD010000098.1:0-6337 GCA_046733915.1 Chloroflexota bacterium | reverse complement strand
GGGAATGGAAGCGCAAGTACGGCAGTATGATCACCAACCAGATTCGTCGACTGGGTGCCTCCTGTGATTGGACGCGCGAACGCTTCACTCTCGACGAAGGGCTGAGCCGCGCCGTCCGAGAGGCGTTTGTGCGCCTCTACGAAAAGGGACTAATCTATCGCGGTCCCAGGCTTATCAACTGGTCGCCAGGTTTGAAGACGGCCGTTTCAGACCTCGAAGTGGAATACAGCGAGGAAGATGCGGTGCTGTATTACTTTAAATACATGCTTGCTGGCAAGGACGAATATATTCCGGTGGCGACAATTCGCCCGGAAACAATTCTGGGTGATACCGCCGTGGCGGTACATCCGGAGGATGAGCGATATAAAAAATATATTGGTCAGCATGTGATCGTGCCGATCCTGAACCGCGAGATCCCTGTGATCGCGGATGAGTACGTCAGCATGGAATTTGGTACCGGCGCGCTCAAAATCACGCCCGGTCATGATCCCAATGACTACGCCATTGCGGAACGTCATAACCTGCCGGTCATTTCCATGCTCGATGCAGAGGCAAAGGTCAACGAAAACGGCGGCCCCTACCACGGTCAGGATCGATTCGATGCGCGCAAAAATCTTTGGGCGGATATGAAGAAGGCGGGGCTTGTGATCAAAACGGAACCGTACCGGACTACCATCCCACGAACCCAACGCGGCGGCGAGATCGTCGAACCGATGATCTCCACACAGTGGTTCGTAAAAATCGAGCCGCTTGCCAAAGCTGCCCTCGAAGTCGTACGAGATGGTCGTATCAAGATCGTGCCAGAGCGCTTTGAAAAGATTTATTACAACTGGCTGGAGAATATTAAGGACTGGTGCATCAGCCGCCAATTATGGTGGGGACATCGTATCCCGGTCTGGTATTGCCCGAATGGGCACATGACGGTGACGCGTCAAGATCCAAGCGAATGCTCCACTTGTGGCTCGAGCGAACTGAAGCAGGATGAAGACGTACTCGATACCTGGTTTTCCTCCGGTTTATGGCCCTTTTCGACTCTCGGCTGGCCCGAAGAAACACCCGATTACAAATATTTTTATCCCACCTCCTACATGGAAACAGGTTACGACATTTTGTTCTTCTGGGTGGCGCGCATGATCATGAGTGGATTGGAATATACAGGACAAGTTCCCTTCCACACTGTGTATCTACATGGTCTGGTGCGCGATGAGCACGGGCGCAAAATGTCGAAGACCACCGGCAATGTAATGGATCCGCTGATTGTCATGGACGATCTTGGTACCGACGCCTTGCGATTCACACTCTTGGTGGGCTCCACGCCGGGTAACGATACGAATGTCGGTTTGAAGAAAGTGGAAGCCAATCGAAACTTTGCGAACAAACTATGGAATGCCGGGCGATTTGTGATTTCCGCAATCCAAGATCAGCAATCCACCAGTGCGTTAGGTAAATATACACTGGCAGACAGCTGGATCTGGGCGCGCCTGCAGCAACTCGTCCGGGATGTAGAGCGCCTGTTCCAGACCTTCCAGTACGGGCAAGCCGGACAGCAGATCTATGATTTCATTTGGGGAGAATTTGCCGATTGGTATCTGGAGATTGCCAAGCACGAATTGGCGGCCGGCGGTCCACGCGCCGCGCGTGCTGAAGATACCTTAGCGCGGGTGTTTGATATGTCGCTGCGTTTGCTTCATCCGTTCACGCCTTTTGTTACGGAGGAGATTTGGGGCCACTTGAGAAATGCAATTCTCCAATCTCCAATGTCCAGCCTTGCGAAAGATTGGCCCGAGGCGTTGATAATTGCCTCCTGGCCCGAGCCGCATGCGATGGAGGGCTGGGAAGAATCGAAAATGGCCGACTTCACGCTGATTCAAGAGATCATCCGTTCCATCCGCAATTTGCGGGCGGAGAAGAATGTAGCGCCCAGCAAACGGATCGCCGCCAGTATTGCCGCAGGTGCACAGCTTGATTTGTTGAAGGAACAGGCGAAGGTGATTGCCGCGCTCGCTGGTTTGAGCGAAGCGGAATTGACCATCGCTGAATCACTAAGTACTAAACCCAAAGATGCTGCGGCGCTCGTGGTTGGATCTATCGAAATTTACCTTCCGCTTGCCGGCATGGTTGATCTCGCCGAGGAGCGAACGCGTCTTGAAAAGGAGCTAAGAGAAGCGCGTTCGCATATCGAACGCCTGGAAAAACTACTCGCGGGCGATTTTGCCAATAAAGCGCCTGCCGCGCTGGTTCAGAAGGAGCGCGACAAACTCGAAGGATACCAGAACACGGCACAGAAAATCGAAGCGCAGCTGAATGAATAAAAACATGGCGAGGTTGTTTGTTCGCCACCATGTTTTTACTCGAGCAGCAGAATGACGTGACGCTGCGCAGGTTTACCTATTAATAGCGACTACGGCCAAGCATTATCGACTGGAGGAGAAATGGAAACCACAGCGCAATACCAACCCTGTCCCCAATGCGGAAGCACGAATGCTTCCAAAGTGAAATTCACCTGGTGGGGTGGCGCCCTGGGACCTTCGATGCTCAGACATGTCAAATGCAATAATTGTGGAACGGAATACAATGGCAAGACCGGCAAGTCAAATCAGACCAATATCATCTTGTATTTCGCTGTCACCTTTGTGGTTGCACTATGTGCCTGTGGCGGATTTGCATTTTTTGCTGTTCTGATGAACCGATAACTACTCGCGATCTTTACATTCCAAGCCTGACATTCTGGCACAGAGGTTAGGCTTTCATTTGTGACAAAATCCACCAAATAAAAGATATTCGTCAATTGACGCAGGTCATGGCAAGGCGATAATTCATAGCCGCACGAAATTTGAACTAGGAGCAACCACCATGACTATGAAAATTCTTGAAGACTGCATCGCCTGTGGCGCATGCGTGCCGGAATGCCCAACCGAGTCGATTAGCGAAGGCGATGGGATTTTGTATGTGATTAACCAGGAAACCTGTGTCGAGTGTGAAGGCCACTACGATTCACCCAAGTGCCAGAGTGTTTGCCCGGTCGAGTGCATTGTCAAAGCAAACTAAGTTATAATCTTAACAACCAAATAAAAACCTTCGGGGCAGGGTGCCACCTGCACTCGATTTGCTTAGCAAATGGTGCAAGTGAATTCCCGATCGGTGGTATAGCCCACGAGCAGACTCTTTGCTTCTCAAAGTGATGAGCCTGCAGGATCCGGTGGAACTCCGGAGCCGACAGTAATAGTCTGGATAAAAGAAGGATGCAAGGCTCATGCGAGTCTGATTCGACGTACCGCTCTGACGGTATGTGATAAATCCCCGAAAACGTACGTTGTTTTCGGGACTTTTTTCGAATCAGGCTTAGCCTTTGCCTGATTTCGCGCCCCGTGGTTTGTTCTCACGAGGCGCTTCGCTTTAATGAACACGAGCCTTATTCGTACGCTTTCGAAAAACAACAACCGCAACTGGCTGGGAGTGATTTCCTTGCTGGTCGGCCTGCTGCTTTGGTACCTGATCACGCGTTATAGCGGCCTTCCCAATTTCATCCTGCCTTCACCGGCCAGCGTGTGGACGCGTTTTGTGCGGGCTGTAAAAGATGGCAGTCTGCCCTATCACACCCTGATCACGTTGACGGAGGTATTGTTGGGGTTGTCTGTCGGCGTCATCTTTGCGACGATCGTTGGGTATGTACTTGCCAAATCACGCTCGCTCGAAAAAATAGTATCGCCTTATCTTGTGGCGAGCCAGGCGATTCCCGTTGTGGCCATCGCACCGTTGCTGGTGATTTGGCTGGGAAATGGAATTCTTTCCAAAGTCGTGATCTGCGCCCTGATTGTATTCTTCCCCGTCTTAGTCAATACGGTTGTCGGGGTACGGGCTGTGCCAATCGCCTTATACGATCTTATGAATTCGCTGCATGCTACGCGCGCCCAGATCTTGTGGAAAGTGGAAGTACCCGCCTCGCTGCCGGTGTTCCTGGGTGGCTTGCGGATTGGTGCAACGCTCTCCGTCATCGGCGCGATCGTCGGAGAACTGGTCAGCGCCGAGCAGGGACTTGGCTTTCTGCTACAACTGGGAGATTTTCAGTACGATACACCGATGGTTTTCGTCGCTGTGTTTACCCTGGTTGCGCTGGCATTATTGCTCTACGGTCTTGTGACATTCCTGGAACGAAGATTGTTGAAATGGCAGGAAAAAATTTAATGTCGCTGCTTGCTTGCAATGACATACCCATAAGGAGAGATCATGTTTCGCAAGATAGTTTTGATCATGCTCGGGCTGGCGCTCATTCTTTCGGCGTGTACCAGCACTACGTCCACGCCAGAAGCGGGCACATTGACGAAAATCCGTTTACCGATGGGGTATATCCCGAACATCCAGTTTGCACCATTTTATGTCGCCGTCCAAAAAGGATATTTTCGCGAGGCCGGGCTCGAGATCGATTTCGATTACAAATTTGAGACCGATGGCGTGGCGCTGGTCGGTTCGGGCGAACTCCCGTTTGCGATTGTCTCGGGGGAGCAGGTACTGCTGGCGCGCGCCCAGGGATTGCCAGTCACATATGTGGCGGCATGGTATCAGCAATATCCGGTTTCGGTGGTGGCAAAGAGTGAGCTGGGTATTTTGATTCCTCAGGATTTAAAAGGTAAAAAGATCGGTTTGCCAGGTTTGTTCGGTGCGACGTATGTAGGCTTGCGCGCCCTGTTGTTCCAAGCAAAGATGAAAGAAACTGATGTCACGCTGGATTCGATTGGGTTCAATCAAGTCGATTTGCTTGCGGCGAGCCAACAGGATATCGTGGTGGGGTACACTGACAATGAACCCATTCAGCTCAAGGCACGCGGCATTCCGGTGACCGAAATTCGTGTGGCGGATTATGTTCAGCTGGCGTCGAACGGAATTCTGACAAGCGAAAAAACGATTCAGGAAAATCCTGATTTCGTTCGTGCGTTTGTCGGTGCGTTTCTGAAAGGACTCGCCGATACGATCTCAAACCCGGATGAGGCGTTTAAAGTAAGTTCGTCTTACATTCCCAATTTTGCAGACTTGGATGCCACGGTGCAGAGACAAGTGCTGTTGACGGCTATTGAAGAATGGAAAGCAAACCGGCTCGGCTACTCGGATCCACAGTCGTGGGAAAACATGCAAAATGTGTTGCTCGACATGGGTTTAATCAACAAGAAATTGGATTTAACGAAAGCGTATACAAACGAGCTTATTCCCTGATGTCACGCGTGCGAAGTAATTTCCTGGAAATGGGCTCTTACTAAAAGCTATTCATAGGAAGATCGCTCCGTGCAACAGGCGCTATTGCAATGATACAAAACCATTATGCCTGACGCTCCTATCCTTACCATCCGCAACTTGAGCGCCGTGTTCCCTGATAATAACGGTGGGCTGCGCGCACTGGAGAATGTCTCTTTCGATGTGCATGCGCGCGAGTTTGTATGTGTGCTGGGTCCCTCCGGCTCAGGGAAAACAACCCTGCTGCGTATCCTGGCCGGGTTAATTTCTCCCACTTCCGGTTCGCTCCTGTTCGGTCAGGGTGAACAGCCGAGTATCGGTATGGTCTTTCAACAGGCGAACCTGATGCCATGGCGAACGGTTATCGAGAACATTAAGCTTCCCTTGGAAGTAAAGCAAGCCGATGAGATGACAGCACGCCGCAAAGCATACGAGATGATCGAGCTCGTCGGATTACAGGGATTCGAGGATTCCCTGCCGCGCGATCTGTCCGGTGGGATGGCGCAACGCGTGGCGATCGCGCGGGCGCTGATTCATGATCCAGACTTGCTCCTGCTCGATGAGCCGTTTGGCTCGCTCGACGCCCTGACGCGCGAACGCATGTGGATGGAGCTCTCGCGCATCTGGCAAATGCGTCAGAAAACGGTCGTTATGGTGACGCATTCGATCAACGAGTCACTGTTTTTAGCAGACCGCGTCCTCGTGCTGACACAGCGTCCCGGCAAGATCAAAATGGACATGACGGTCGATCTTCCGCGCCCGCGCCAGGATGATATCCGTTATACGCCTGCGTTCGGAAAGCTGGCAAGGAAACTGCGTCAGGCAATTGAATGATTCCTGTGGGGTACGGCAGACGCCAGCCCTCTATTATTTCATTTTAGAACAACATTAGAGTTTTGGAACATCGGGGAAATTCCCTCGTTATTCCCCACGAGACGTGGCATACCCAACGTAAGGCAGATTTTCGAAGGCCCGTCTTAAGGAGCAGCGAATTACGTTTCTTTTTTACCGGTTCAAAAATTTAGTAGTGATTTCGAGTTTAGTAATTTCTCTAGTGTCTTGTTCGATGAAAGAAACATTTACCCCCCAGCCAAAATTTACAGTCGCAACC
>JBKPQD010000097.1:0-8900 GCA_046733915.1 Chloroflexota bacterium | reverse complement strand
TATTTGGGCAGAGAGCTCGGGCAAGGGCAGCACGTTTACGATGCTTTTACCAGTCCATCAACCACTGTAACCTATCCGGCAAACCACTATGCGTCTTCAGCCTTTCCGCCCGTTGGCGGATCTTTATTTTAAATAGCTCGTTTGACAATCTCATTTTTAAGGTGCGGCTTAAATACAAGTGTCATTAATATTTTTCTTCCATGGGCTAGAAAATGCAAGCTGCAGAAACGATATAATTACCACGGCATGAATCCTGAATTTCTGGTCTTCGGACAGTTGACGCGCGAGTATCTTTTGCCTCCCACCGGGGAGGCGCGATTGGACGCTGCGGGCGGGAACCTGCTATACGCCGCCGCCGGTCTGCGTGTCTGGGAGGGCAGTATCGGTTTGGTTGGGCGCGTTGGCAAAGATTACCCACGCGAATGGATCCAAAAATGCGCGGAGCTTGGATTCGATACGCGCGGTATCAAAGTCATTGATGAGATGCTGGATGTGCGAGAATTTGTGTCCTTCAATGAAGAGTTTGAGGTCAGCCGCATCAACCCTGTGACCCAATTTGCCCGGCGTGGGATGACATTTCCCAAGTCGCTGCTTGGGTACCAGCCGCCGCATGAACGAAAGGTCAAAGAGGTTGGGAACTTGATTGTCACCGACATCCCCGATGCATACCTGACGGCACGCGGTGCCCTGATTTGTCCGCTGAACCTCGTCCCCCAGACACAATTGATTGCAGGCATGAAGCGCGGGGAAGTCCACACGTTTGTGTTGGAACCAAGTGCCGCCAGCATGACGCGCCGGGCACGGCGTGAGTTGCCCGCCCTGCTCAACGGGGCGACGGCGATTCTCACATCCGAGGAGAAACTAAAAAATCTTTTCTGGGGTGAGACGCATGATCTCTGGAAAATGGCGGAAGGGGTTTCGATGTATGGCTGTGAATATGTGGTCATCAAGTGCGGCGTGCGCGGCCAGATGCTATACGATGTGAAGACAAAACGCAAATGGGAGATCCCTGCGTATCCGGCGCGGCGTGCTGATCCGGTGGGTGCAGGGGACGCGTTCAATGGAGGCTTCCTGGCCGGCTATTGTAAGAGCTACGATCCAATCGATGGCGTGCTGTATGGCAATATCTCCGCCTCTTTGAAGGTGGAAGGCAGCGGCGCCTTTTATCCCCTGGACGTGATGCCTGGCCTGGCGGAGGCACGTTTACACGTGCTACGCGACATGGTCAGGGAGGTCTAACTTTCTGTATTCCCTCGAAGATCTAGAGATTAGAGAATCGGAGCGCAAGTAAGGCTAATGAGCGAATTGATGAAGGGCGTAATCGAGCGTGCGATCGAGATCCAGCAAATTCCGGCGCCAACGTTCGAGGAGAGGCGACGCGGCGAGTTTGTACATGGATTATTTGCCAGGGAAGGTCTGCAGGATGTCGCCATGGACCAGTGGGGCAACGTCTACGGACGATGGAACATGTTGGGTCAACAATCCAGCAATGCCAAACCATTGATTGTCAGTGCCCATCTGGATACCGTTTTTCCAGATGGTACAAATTTGGACGTAAAACGGGAAGATGAGAGAGTCTATGGTCCGGGTATTGGCGATAATTCATTAGGCGTCGCCGCATTGTTTGGTCTATTGTGGAAACTGCGCGAGCGCGATGTTCATCCGCGAGGCGATCTGTGGTTTGTGGCAAATGTCTGTGAAGAAGGATTAGGGGACCTGCGTGGGATGAAGGCTGTCGTCGAACGCTTTGGTGCGGATGTACAGGCGTATCTGGTGCTTGAGGGGCTCGCCCTCGGACATATCTATTACCGCGCGGTAGGCGTCAAGCGCTATCGCCTCACGGCGCACACAACAGGCGGGCACTCGTGGTCTGATTACGGCAAGCCTTCTGCTATCCATGAACTGGCAAAACTGGTGGTGCAGCTTACGTCGCTGGAGCTGCCAGTGCAACCGCGCACGACGATGAATGTGGGAAGAATTTCGGGCGGCACATCCGTCAATGTGATCGCTTCGGAAGCATCGCTGGATCTTGATCTGCGCTCCGAGGGTCGAGAGGCGCTGGCGGAATTAATCTCGAGGGTGGAAAGGATCATTCATAATGGAACCAGGAATGACGTCCATATCGAGGCGACGGTGATCGGCGAGCGACCGGCCGGGGAGATGAGTCCCAATCATCCGCTCGTGAAACTTGGAGAGGAATGTCTTCGCGAACAGGGTGTCACTCCTATCCTGACTTCGGGCTCGACCGATGCGAATGTGCCGCTCAGCAAGGGCTATCCGGCGGTCGTCTTGGGGGTTTCGACAGGCGGCAGCGCACACACGATCCATGAATATATCAATACAAAACCGGTTGCCTTAGGAATAGCACAACTAACAAACTTCGTGGAGCGCGTGTGGTAATTCTCAATTAAAAGAGGTCAACGAACATCATTGACCTCTTCATGCTTCGTTATTCCTGAATTTCTACTTACGAATCGCTTTATTTCAGTCCCAAAACCTCATACACTTCGATCGGCTGTGTCTTGCCTTTCACCGATAACGGAACAAAGGGCAGCGCCTCGATCTGGTCGTGGACACGTGCGTATGCATCGCGGCTGATGAGGATTTGATTTTTGGCACAATTTTCCTGGATGCGCTTGGTGGTATTGACGCTGTCGCTGATGGCAGTGTATTCCAGGCGACGTTCGGTGCCGATCCATCCCAATACGGCATCTCCATAATGGATACCCACACCAAAATCCAGATGAGCTTCTGCCTGCAGCTCCGCGTGGAGAGCGGCAATCGCGGCGCGGATTGCCAGCGCAGACTTCACCGCACGCAGCGTGTGATCGGGTTGCGGGAGCGGCGCGTTGTACCACGCCATGACCGCGTCGCCCATGAATTTATCCACAGTGCCTTCGTTGGCGAGGACCGCTTCTGCAGCTGCAGCGAGATAACGGTTGAGCACGGCAACCAACTCTTCCGGTGTGTGATGCTCGCTGTAGGCGGTAAAACCGCGAATGTCCGCGAACAGGATCGTGATATCACTGCGTTTGCCGCCGATCTGCAAGCTGTTCGGGTCGATCTGGTCAAGCACCGCAGGCGACACCATTCGCTGCAACAGCCGTCGCTGGGCTTCGAGCTTTTTCTGCTCGGTCATATCATCCAGCACGATCGCAACACCCTGAGTCTTTTGCCCGGCGTCTTTTAGCGGCGACAGGTTGAAGCGCCAGTCTACTGTTCCACGCTCGGGCAATGGATTGCTGAGTTCGAGACCAACGATTGGCTGTTCGCTGCTGCGAACCGAAGCCAGGTAGGGCAGGATGTCACGGGCAAACGCGGGGATGATTTCTTCAATTTTCCGTCCGACGATTTCCGCCGAGGCACGACCGAGGATGGTCGATGCAGCCCGATTACACAGCGTAATCTGGTCCTGCACATCGGCGGTGATCACCCCGGACACGATGGAGGCGAACACATCGTCCATCAGGTTCTTGAGCTCGGTCACTTCTTCCAGAGTGCGTTTGAGAGAAGAGAACAAACGGGCATTCTCAATAGAAACCGCCGCCTGGTCGGCGAAAGAGAGCAAGAGGTCACGATCTGACTCGGAGAAGATGCCCGAACGGATGCGGTTATCGGTATAGATGACGCCGATCGTTTGTGCTTTTACTTTCAGCGGAACACATAAAATGGAGCGCAGGTTGAAGGCGATGATGCTTTCCTGCCCGCCAAAACGGGGATCTTCGCGGGCGTTGGTGGTCAGCAACGCTTCGCCGCTCTCGCTCACCCGTTGGATCACGGTGCGGCTAATGGCATATTCATTCTGGTTGATGGATTCCTTTTCCCAGTTGCGGGCAATGCGGATGCTCATTTCCCCGAATTCATCGCGCAGCATCAGGAAGCCACGCTCGGCTTCCGTCAGGCGGATGATCGTATCCATCACGATTTGTAGCACCTGATCCACTTCGAGCGTGGAATTGACAACCTGTCCGATGCCAGCCAGAGCCTTTAGATGGCTATAGTGCTGTTCGAACGGGATAATGATTTCACTTAAACGGGTAAGCGAATTTTCAAGACTCTTAATCCCCTCTATCGCCGGCACCGACTGGTTCTCATCCAATGAGTTGCGCAGTTTTGCCGCCTGTTGCGCAATGGCCACAATCTGATCATTAATAGAGATGGGCTTTATCTTTGCAGTAGCCATGAATTTTCCTTTGTTCGTCCAAGCCCATCGATAGGAAGATTTATTTACTCACGCAGCGGTTTTCCATAGAACAAATAACGGATTCGCTCTAAAAGGACCTGTTTACGAATGTCAAACGCGGCGCGCCGGGCTGGAATCACGTTTGCAACTCTGGAAGTATAAAGGGATGTCTGGTGTTCGTCCAGAAGAACTTTTATTTGCGCAGAGATCTGCGGCAGGAGTCCCGATAGCTTCTTGGCTCGTTCCACCGGCGTGGTGTGCACCGGTACTGCACGGTCCAGTGTGCGCAAGCCAAAGTTGATGCTTTCGAAGGCTTTCTCAATGGGGGACAGGTGTCCCCAATATTCCCAATGATAGATCCATTTTGGAACTTCAAAACCGGCACGCTCCAGAGTGGAGCGTATCAGCACTGGAACATGCATGGAAAGTGGAAACCGTTGGTTGATCAGCAATGTTACTGCAGCGGCGAGTAGGACGATTGGGATCACGTAAAAGAATGGCGAGACTGGTGCTGCACCTTCAGGTGTTTGGGGGTTGACACCTTCTATATCTCGCTCGCGGTTTGCGAAATTGCTATCCTCGTTGTTCAAAGCTCCCAAGGGATTAAGAGGATTTGCTTCGTTCGGGTCGCTGGGCGGCAGAGGACGATTAAGCGTAGGCTGGTTGCCCGTCGGCTCGAACTCTACCCAACCGATGCCCGGAAAGTAGACCTCCGGCCAGGCATGGGCCTCTTTCTTGTGGACGATATATTTGTTTCCACTGCGTTCACCCTGGGCAAAGCCGACTGCCATGCGCGCCGGGATTCCCAGCGACCGCAGCATGACAACCTCTGAGGATGCATAATAGACACAAAACCCTTTTTTGTATTGGAACAGCATCCACTCGAGAACATCCATGTGCTTTGGCGGCGCGGGGATCGTAGATGCGTACTCAATATTCTCACGCAGATAATTAGTGATTGCACTAGCTTTGTCGTAGGGCGTTTCCGCGTTGGCGGTGATTTCATGAGCCAGTCCGCGGATCTGCGGAGAAAAGTCCTTGGGCAGTTGCAAATACTTATTCTTGATCCAATCCGGGTAGTCCGTTCCTGCTTCTTGTAACTGTTGCAGATTGGGATTGTTGAGAACAGCGTCTACCTGATAGGTTTCTCCGGATTTCAGCCATGGATAGGCATGCCAGGCGACGAGGTCCTTGCCCTGGTTGGATTGCTGGGTAAATGTCAGACCAGAGCGACTGATCCAGATGGGTTGGGCTGGTGAATAGAGCAACGAGAATGTGGCATCTCCCGTATTGAAGATAAAATGTCCTTCCGTTTTCTCATCCAGCTTGACCGCAAATGGATTGACCATCGACGGTGTGTAATCCTCGCGGACCGTGCCGGTGGAATACCATTGTCCATTCATGAAGTAATCGTAGGAGCGCCCACGCCAGTAGTAACGCGGTGGTTTTTGATCTGTGGGAAGATCGGGAGCTTCCACCTCGAACATGACCGCGTCCGAAAGTGGAAAGCCACGACCCAGGGGGAGCTGGGAGCCGAAGAATTCCCCCGCCTTGGAGCCACTCGGCGATTCGAGGGCGCTGACGGCATTTTGCATGTTATCAGAAAAATGGTGCCAGGGTTTAGTTAACCGGTCCCAGGTACGTACGGCAGAGCTCCACGAAGGCAGCGAGGCAGGAACAGTCCACGAAACGAGAATGATCAGGCCTGCTGCGACCGCCATACTGCTGGTCAATTCCAGGCTGTTATCCGGCGAAAGGAAGATGCGCCGTTCCCGCCACGACTTTCTATTCTGCAGGAAGTGCAATCTACCCAGGAGAAGCAGCGCGATGAACGCAAAGAACGCAATGAACCAAATTCGTCCGGCTCGGATATGATCGTAATTTTGAATGATCAGCAGTCCGATACCAGCCGGTAGAACAGCGTGGAGATAGTTTTGGTTGCGTACAAGAGCAAACCCGGCCCAGGCACTGATGAACCAAAAGGCAATGGTCATCACCACTACAAAAAATAGAGGGTCATCCACGGGACGCCGGGCGAGGAAATCAGATGTGGAGAAGAATAAGCGTCCCACCAAGCTGAGGAACTGCTCTTCGAGGCTGGTGCGTTGGTCTATGATCAGCGTCCACTGCAGAGGAAGCATGATACCCATGTAAATTGCGCTGAGCCATTGCGCGATGCGGCGAGAGAAATGGCTGTACCCGAGTGCCGTGCCAACGACGAAGGCAATATAAGTGGCGGTCTGGGTGAGATACAAAAAGGGAGTCCAGGTGGTGGCGACCAGTCGAGAGGCAACCGTTTCCAGTAAAACGAAAAGCAGAGCCACCGAGGCCCAATCCCACCAGCGAACTGGAACAGATGTTTTTTCCATGCCTTGAGTCTACAATTAAGGGATTAGTACGTCAAATACTGGAGAGGGGTTTTTTATGAAAGATGCCTAATGTAGGATTAATGAATCTTGTGAAGATTTTATGATGCGTGACAAGCTTTCGTTTTTGCAAACCGGGAATTATCTGTAACCTTTGCCGAGCGTACATGTCATTTTAGTACACAATGCAACTGAAGTTTTTGGAGCATTACCCGGGTTATGGTTTCGTTTCAAATTCGTAAGGCAGCCCAAGCTATAGCCGGTCGGTCTGTTATAATGCCAAGTCTACGGTAGATTCTGGGAGATCTTCAATTAATGACCCTTGAGCGCGGCGCTTTATTGCACAAACGATATCGAATCGTGGAAATACTCGGTCAGGGCGGAATGGGTTCAGTCTATCGCGCTGTGGACGAAAACCTGGGCGTTGATGTTGCCGTAAAAGAAAACCTATTTACAACAGATGAATATGCACGACAGTTTCGTTTGGAAGCCGTGATCCTCGCAAATTTACGGCATCCAAATTTACCGCGCGTGACCGACCATTTTGTGATCGGGGATCAGGGACAATACCTGGTGATGGATTACATCGAGGGGGAGGATTTGCGCCAGCGTATGGAGCGTATGGGCAACATTACCGAGGACGATGCCATTCTGATGGGCGCGGCCATGTGCGATGCGCTTGCTTACCTCCATACCCGCAAGCCTCCAATTCTGCACCGCGACCTCAAGCCGGGCAATGTAAAGATCACCCCCGATGGTCATATATTTTTGGTGGACTTTGGTCTTGCCAAAGTGCTGCATGGCAGCCAGGCAACGACCACCGGCGCGCGCGCCATGACACCCGGCTATTCGCCACCCGAACAATATGGCACCGCCCGCACCGATCCCCGCACAGATATTTATTCCCTCGGTGCAACTCTATACGCGGCATTGAGCGGTATTATTCCTGAAGACGGCTTAGCGCGTGCCATGGATAACACACAACTGACTCCATTGCGGAAACGCAACAGCAAGGTATCGCGCCGCCTCGCTACAGCAATTGAAAAAGCGATGGGGATTGACCCGGCCGACCGTTTCCAAAATGCGGAAGATTTCAAGCGCGCCTTACTTGGTTCGAAATCCAAGACCCAGCGTTTGCCAGGCGATTATGTTATCCCGCCTCCCCCCGAAGCCTTAGGTGAGCTACGGCAAGACCCAATCGAAAAGGCGTCGGAACCACTCGCTAACGTAAAACCTGATCCGAAGTTTGGTTCGCCCTTAAAAGAAGCACCTGTCTTCCGGCCGAAGCGAAAAAAACGTAAGGGGGGTCGTTTGCTTGTGTCTGTCTTGCTCGTCTTATTGTTGCTCTCTGTATCTATTATCGGCGCAGCACGGTTTGCGCCTGGTCTTGTTCCTGCCGAAATGATGAACTTCCTGGCACCTATTAACAATATTTCTCTGCCGCTCCCGCTGCCGACCGGTGCAGTCACATCTCTGCCTCTTGCTACACAGATCCCCCAGGATACCCCGACCTCGGAGAGCACCCCACAGGCTTCCACACCCGCCAGTACTCTTGCTCCGGCAGTAACTGCCACCTTGCAAATCACTTCCACAGCGGATAGTTCTTCAGGCTTGGTGCCAACCGCGATGGGAGGTGGATATGGTCAGGTCGCTTTTGCCTCGGACCGTACTGGACTGCCTCAAATATTTACTGTGAATTTGGATGGGACCAATCTCGTGCAGATCACCGATCAAAATATCGGGGCATGCCAGCCGGCCTGGTCTCCCGATGGCTCGCGTCTGGTCTTTACCTCGCCCTGCCACGGACGTGGTGATTTTGTCGATGGTGCCTTTTCTGATTCCAGCCTCTTCATGATGAACGCCGATGGCACTGGTATTATGCAATTGACCAATGTTCCTGGCGCAGATTTTGACCCCGATTGGTCGCCGGATGGACAAAAAATTGCCTTCACCTCGATTCGCGATGGTAACAAGCAGATATACACTCTCGATGTGGATTCGCTGGCAGTGACCCGGTTGACGGAGCCGGATGTCAATCTAGAAAATAGCGAGCCTGCGTGGTCCCCGGATGGAAGAGAAATAGCTTACCTGGTAAAGCGCCTGGGGACCTATCAAGTTTGGGTGATGAGCAGCACCGGACAGGATAACGTTCAACTGGCGCGCAGTGGTCAATCGTTATGGGACTTTCAACCCGCTTGGTCCGCGGACGGCAACGTGATTCTTTTCAGCCAGCGGTATGCAGACAATAGCAATGCCCGGCCATGGTTGATGAGTGTGCAATATGGCGATGGGGGAACGGCGACCCGGTTAAATAACTTCCCGACACCAATCGAGGATATCGAATTTTCACC
>JBKPQD010000096.1:0-3077 GCA_046733915.1 Chloroflexota bacterium | reverse complement strand
GTTAGAAATACTTTCGGTGTATCGGCGTCCACAAACTTTTCTTGCACCAAAGTATCCATTTCCGTGCTGTTTGCGGCAGCGAAAACATCAGCGGGTGCACCTTGCTCAATCTGGGTTCTCAGGTTTTGTGAGCCGCCAAAGTTGAAGTTCACTGTTATCCCTGGATGAGAGCTTTCGAACGCTTTGCCTATCTCGGTAAATGCATCGGTCAACGACGCGGCAGCATAGACCGTCAATGTGCGCGGTTTAGAAGTAGGGACACCGCTGCATGCTCCCAGGAAAAGCGCAAGCAGTACAGCCAAATAAAGTGAGCATTTCATAACTTTCTTTCTATAAAAATGGTGGCTTTTCAGCCACCATCAAAACTTCATAAGCCCAGGTCGGCATCGGTCTTATCTGCGTCGGGGAAGAACAACTGCTGACCAAACTGATCCATACCAAAATTGCCGATTACTTCCTGCGTGGCAGGGTCGGTCAAAAACTTCATAAATGCCAGTGCGCCTTCATAATTGACCTTGGGCCATTTCACCGGATCGACCGTGATCACATGATAGACATTGAGCAAAGTCTTGTCACTCTCCACGAGGACTTCCAGTTGAAGCTTCTTCCTGTTCGCCAGATAAGTGGCACGGTCTGTAAGAGTGTAGGCACTCTTCTCAGAGGCAATGGTCAAGGACGGAGCCATGCCTTGTCCGGTTTCAATGTACCAGGCAGGTTTTGTGGTTGTGGGGTCTACGTCGGTCTTCGCCCAGATTCCCAATTCCTTGGTGCTGGTGCCGGATTTATCGGCCCGTGCAACGAATGGGACTTTTGCCGTAGCGATGGCTTTGAACGCATCGACAGCACTCATCCCTTTGATTTTTGCAGGATCGGATGCAGGTCCGACGATGATGAAGTCGTTGTGCATGATAAGATCACGGTCCTTGCCCCAGCCTTCCGTCATAAACTTTTTTTCCGCGCTAGGAGCATGGACGAGCAGAACGTCGGCGTTGCCCTGTTGACCCATCTCCATCGCTTGACCGGAACCAACGGCTACCGTCTGGACTTTATAACCGGTTTGTTCTTCGAACATCGGAATCAGCACATCCAGAAGACCCGAATCCTGGGTGGAGGAGGTGGTTGCAAGAATCAGATTTGGATTCGAAGGCGCGGCAACCGGTGCCTCCGTCGGCACCTGGGTTGGAGCTTCCGTTCCGGACGATCCTGTGACGGTTGGCGGCTGAGATGTGAGCACCACGATCGTCGTTTTTCGGGGGGGGCGACAGGCAGTTAACGCGATAGTCAAGACCAGCAGCAACGAGAGGACAACATTTCGTGCAGTAAGTTTCATGTTTCTTTCCTTAATTAGATTTTTGTGAATAGTAGCGGACCGTCGACACAACCAGCGCATGAAGGGGTCCGATGATCATTGCAAAGAGGATGTGACCTGTGAACAAATATGGTATGCCGAAGAGGCAGGCCAGCCAATATTTCTTCTTTCGATGATTTCACTATAGTGTGATTTGTTCGCCACTATGCGCCGAACTGTAGCCAGTCAGCGCGCGAAGTTCCGTGCGAAAGTTAGCGGTCTGCAGGTAATCCAGCAGAAGTGTGAGGGTTTTTACATTCTCACGCGGCAGAACCAGGTCATAGCGTTCTTCAAATAACGGTACGAAGTCGAGCCCATGTTGGTATGCAGCCGCTTGCAGGCCGAGAGCCGCGTCCGCCTTGCCCGATTGAATTAAGGAGGCGGCATCGCTGTGCGTTTTCACTATGCGGGTATAGCCATTGATTCGATCTTTTGGAACCTTCAGCTTCGTCAGTTCCGCATCCAGCCAGAGACGCGTTCCCGAGCCCGGATTGCGGTTTACAAAGCGCACTTCTGGCTTGGCTATATCTGAAATTTGCCTCACACGTTTTGGATTTCCCGTGGCGAGCATTAATCCCTGCGTGCGATGAGCCAGCGTAACCAGTTCCACATCACGGTCAGGGAACAGATGGCGAATAAAGGGCGCATTGTATTCACCGCTTTCATCCAAGAGATGTGAGCCAGAAATCTGGCATAATCCCTGCCGAAGATTGATCAGCCCATCGAGGGAACCGACCGGCATGCTCAACAATGTTACGTGCTCTTTTAGACGTTCAGCAACGCGCTCTAAGGCAAGATCGTGGCTTCCAGAAAAAATCATAGCTGGCTTTTTGGTTTTTGGCAGGATGATCTCCTGCAAAAGCAGAGCATCGGCTTTGGCGCGGTAGAACTTCTCGGTCACCTTGCCGGTAGTACGGATCTCACGCACCGCGACTAGCCCTGCAGCTTCCAAGGCGAGGATGTGATGACGAATCCATGCCGGCGACTGCTTCATCGTCCGGGCAAGCTGAGTGATCGTAGCGGGAGATGCCATGAGGAGCCGCAAAATATCCATGCGGCGAGGATCAGCCAGCAGTTTGATATTCCCGAACGAATGAATCGGTTCAATTGTGTTCAAAACGATTAAGCTTTTCCTTAATCGAAAGTGTACTTGTGAAGACAACGCATGTCAAGCGAGAGAGTACCGCACGATCGTCTCATTCAAGATGAGAACAAAAACCCGCAAACGCGGTTTGAAGATTCTGTTTGTGATGAGAGGAGCGGCAATATTTATTTGACATCCCTCCCCCATCATGATATACATACCCCAAGGGCATAAGACCCCAACAATTTACGGATTGACTCATCCAGAGAAGCTGAGGGACCGACCCTGTGACGCTTCGGCAACCGTTCAAGCGGTGCCAACTTCGGCGGACAATTGTCCGGGAGATGAGAGTAGATATGCAGTTTGTATGTCGCCTCTCGTTGGAGAGGTTTTTTATTTGGTACGAGTGTGACATCTCGCGGCCCATCTTTATTTAGCTGCCTTGCGAAGACCAAGCCAAAGCAATCTCCGCGAAGGACCAGGCTTCAGATTGCCGCGGCGCAGTTACACTGCTGGTTGCAATGATAGAGGTCAGAATATGGAAATCGGCGAAACAATCTATGTAACGACGGCAGATGAATTCCGCAAGTGGCTCATCCAGAATCACAAAGACAAGAAAGAGATCTGGTTGATTCAATACAAAAA
>JBKPQD010000095.1:0-4985 GCA_046733915.1 Chloroflexota bacterium | reverse complement strand
ACCTCTGGCAAAACATTTTTGGGATCCACCGGCAGCAACTGGACTCTCTGTCCATCATAGACCGCCACGCCAGAATTGGATGTCCCAAAGTCAATGCCAACTTTGAGGCTCATGACTGGGTTTCCTTCCGGGCCTCGGCGGGAATCACGCCAATAGACACGATCATGCCCTCGGCTTCGATCGAACCGCTGCCTCCAAGTACGTCTGCCTTATGGACTCGCAGGGTCCCTTTTGCGTCCAGCACCGCGATCCGATCTGCGTCACGGACAGATGCCGCGCCGATAAACCGGACCCCCTGTTCGAGCCGAGAGGGCGGAATGAGTGCCTGTCCCTTTGCCAGCGGAGACCTGGATAATTCCAGGCTCTCCTGATCGCGGCGAATCACTTTGCCCGTTTGTGTGACAAACAACATGGACTCTGCCGCGTGCGGAATGAAGGAGGCGATGACGTAATCGCTGGTCGTGAGCTTGATGCGTTCCTCCGAGCTGTAGGGCAGGTCGTTGACATCCAGCCCGAGCAACTTTCCTTCAAGAGTGACAAACGCAAACCTGTCTGTCTTCTGGCAGAGCGTGCCGTCGAACGGCTGGTCCGATTTCTGCAAGGTGCCTTTGCCAAGATAATGATTGCCAAGGATGGACTGCGCCATGGAAGTCATCGTTTTCTTGACACATCCACGGCGGCTGACCTGCATAAAAAAATCAGAAAGGGGGAGCGGAGAGATCGGCAGGATGCAAACCAGAAACTCGCTGGCTCGCGGTTCATCGGGCAGCGCAGCTTTCTCCCACGTCCAATTCTCGCCACATTCCACAGCCGGGATGTTGCTCACCGCGCAGGTGCTGACCCGACCCGATGTGAAGAGCAGGAGCACTTCTTCATTCGATGCAACCGCAAGCAGCCGCGGCTGCTCACTGCTTTGAAGGGTTTCATCGACAATGCGTCCTAGGACCTGTACGTCCGATGTGAGCTCGAGGCGAAGAATTCGCCCATAGCTGTTGTAGACCAGCAGGCTGAGCGTGGACGCCTCCACCGAAGAGGCAGGCAACTCTGCCAACAATGACTCATCCGCCCCGAAGCGGCGCTTGAGCAGATCGAGCTGATATTCGAGGTGAGCGATGCGCTTCTGGTACTCCTCTACGCGTGTGCCATTTTGCATGGCAATGTTTTCCGCCAATAGCTCCTCGTTCCGCACGGCCAATTCATTCAGCCGTTTTGCAACCAGCCTGACGATGGTCACCGCTGACTCGGGCCGGGTCTCGGCCTCCTTCATCCATTCATCGATTTTGTGTGAAAAAGAGGGCATGTTGGGTCCTTGTGATACCCCGTGTACCTCACGAGGGGAAATAATTATACACGAACGTCATACGGGATTCTACGAATTCCGGAGAAATCTGGGGCGGTAACAAGACTAGACATAATACGTTAACTAAGGATAAGTAATGCACTTACTGTTCATTGCCGCCAAAACGGTGGTAAGTGAACAGAATTTTGTGTCGAGGATAGCTCGAACCTGTGTATTCACCCCGCCCAAAGGGCGAATTTAGAAAGGAAAAGAAAGAAAATGAACGGTACTGCTATTACTGATTGGGGTACAGCTGTCATGACTTCCCTGGCAGCTGCGCTGAGCTTGTTCATGGCAGCCATTCCGCGCATTATTGGCTTCATTGTTATTCTCATTGTTGGTTGGCTGATCGCGGGTGTGCTCGCCGCTGCAGTTGCTGCGCTGTTGCGCGCGGTGAAATTTAATGACCTGGCACAACGATCCGGTTTGACCGGGTTCGTGCACAATATGGGTCTCCGTACGGATGCCTCCGGCGTGATGGCAAACATTGTGAAGTGGTTTGTGCGTCTCATCGTGCTGGTGGTAGCATTCGACGCCCTCGGTTTGCCCGCGGTCTCGGCTGTGCTGCAGCAATTCCTGCTCTGGATCCCGAACCTGGTCGTGGCCGTGGTGATCCTCGTGATCGCCGGTCTGGCCGCGAACGCGTTGGGAGCGCTGGTGCGTGGCTCCGCTGCGGAAGCTGGCTTGAGCAACCCCGGCTTGCTGGAGAGCATTACCAAGGGTGCTATCTGGGGCTTCGGCATCGTGGTTGCCGTAAACCAGATTGGTGTTGCCCAAACGTTGGTCAATACGTTGTTCATGGGCCTGGTCGGCGCTCTGGCGCTTGCCATCGGTCTGGCATTCGGCCTCGGTGGTCGTGACACTGCCGGACAGATCGTAGATACCTGGTATCGCCGCGGTCGCACCGCCCAACCTCGACTGGAGCGCGCCGCTGAGAATCTCGAGCGCAACGTGGAACGCAACACTACCACGACAACGCGTGGGACGACCCGCTCGTAAGCGGTTCTAAAAATGGCTCTTGACGTATCTTGAACAAAGGCATAGAATAGCGCCCAACATGCTTAAGTCCACTCGCTGGTTTGCGTTCTACTTTTATTACGGTTTCCGGAACCCGGTTGCCGTTGGTGGCGCTTAAGTAGACAGGATACCTCTGTAGACAAAAAGAGCGAGACCACACGGTCTCGCTCTTTTATTTCCTCTCCTGCCCCTCTCCCTCCCCACCTCCTCTAAGGAGGGAGAGGGGCAACAGGTGAACACTCAGGAGTCATATATGCCAAATCGTGGAATTCGTGGAGCAACCACTGTCAGCGCCGATGAACCCGATCTTATCCTGCAAGCCACACGCGAGCTGCTGGAGGAAATTCTGCAGGAAAATAAAGAAATGAAGCAGGAGGACGTCGCCAGTGCGATCTTCACCGTGACCGATGACCTCGCCTCCACCTTTCCAGCGCAGGGAGCCCGTCAGATGGGTTGGGGACTCGTCCCGATGCTTTGCGCGAGAGAAATCCCCGTCCCGAATAGTCTGCCGCGTGTCATCCGGGTTTTGGTCCATTGGAATACGGATGTGCCTCAGAACGCAATCACCCATGTCTACCTGCGAGACGCCGTTAAGCTCAGACCCGATCTCGTCGCCGCGCAATAAGAGAATACAAGGAGCCAAGATGTTGATCATCATGAAATCCAGTTCCACCCCTCAACAAGTTGAAAATGTGATCGCGAAGATCAAGGAGGCCGGCCTCGCTGCGCACTTATCGCAGGGTATCGAAACCACTCTGATTGGCGCCATCGGTGAGACACATGACCTTGCGACCGAACTGTTCGAAGTCCTGGATGGCGTGGACATGGTCAAGCGCATCACCCAGCCGTTCAAGCTGGCGTCCCGGCAATTCCATCCTGAAAATTCCGTTTTCCCGGTAGACGGTTTCACCGTCGGTGGCGAGGAGATCGCCATTATCGCCGGACCGTGTGCGGTGGAGTCGCGGAGTCAGATTTTGGAAACTGCGCAGGCGGTGCGCGAGGCAGGAGCGAATGCACTGCGCGGGGGCGTATTCAAGCCGCGTACTTCTCCGTACTCGTTTCAGGGTTTGGGCGAGGAAGGTCTCGAGTATCTTGCCGAAGCGCGCGAACAGACCGGGATGCCGATCGTGGTCGAGATCATGTCGCAGACACAACTCGATCTGATGGTGCGCTATGTGGACGTGCTGCAGGTGGGCGCGCGCAACATGCAAAATTTCAACCTGCTGCGTTCGATCGGCGAAACGCGCAAAACGGTTTTGCTGAAGCGCGGTCTTTCTGCCACGATCGAAGAGTTGCTGATGTCTGCCGAATATATCCTTGCGGGTGGAAATAAGCAGGTGATGTTGTGTGAGCGCGGCATTCGTACGTTCGAGACCGCCACGCGCAATACAACCGATATCAACGCTATTCCTGTTCTGAAAAATTTAACGCACCTGCCGGTGATCCTCGATCCATCGCATGCTACCGGTCACGCGGATTATGTTTCTGCGATTGCGCGTGCTGCCATCGCTGCCGGCGCGGATGGCCTGATCATCGAAGTCCATCCTGACCCTGCGCATGCCGCCTCGGATGGCAAGCAGTCGCTCAAGCCCGAAAAATTTGCCGACATGGTTAAGCAGGTGAAAGCCATCGCCGAGGTGATGGGTCGTCGCGTCGCTTCGGTTAAAAAGCCTGTCAAGGTCGGGTGGTAATTATGGAGGACGGCTTTGCGCTAAGAGATTCCATCGTTGGGATTGTGGGACTGGGACTCATGGGTGGCTCGCTCGCTATGGCTCTCAAGGAACACTGTGCACAGCTGATTGGGATCGAAGCCGACCCTGCGACTCTCGAGCTCGCTCTCGCTAAAAATATTGTCGATCGGGCCGAGAGTCTATCGTACGGGAAATGGTTAGGTGTGAAGGTGGACGTGCTGATCCTCGCCACTCCCGTCCCGGTCATTCTCGATCTGCTTCAGCGCTTGCCGTCACTCATCTCCTATCCCTGCATCATCATTGACATTGGATCCACCAAGCGCGAAATCCTCAACTCGATGTCTATGCTGCCCACAAACTTTCATCCAATTGGTGCGCATCCCATCTGCGGAAAGGAAAAACTGGGCCTGGAAAACGCCGACGCAAATTTATTTCGAAACGCTCCGTTTGTCGTTGTCCCTCTAGAAGGGACCAGCCAGCGAGCAAAACTCGCTGCGCAACAGATTATCGCCGAGGTGGGAGCAAACTATATCGAGATGGATGCAGGTGACCATGACCGTATACTTGCATCCACAAGCCATTTGCCTTTTCTGATTTCCTCAGCCCTCGCCCAGGCCACGCCTCCGGAATTTTCTTCCCTGGTTGGCACCGGCTTCCGTTCCACGAGCCGCCTGGCGGGGACGCCGTCGCATATGATGATGGGGGTCCTCCAATCAAACCGCGAAAACATTCTAAAATCCATTCAGCAATTCTATAGTTCGCTTCAGAAAATCGAGCTGGCATTACAAAGCGAGGACTACGCCGAACTCGAAACGATCCTCGATCGGTCCCGAGCTTCCTATCTTTCCTTAACCGGTAACTAATTATCCGGCATTGATGCTTCATGCTCATCCCCTCACCTTCCCTGCAGATTGTTCCAGTCGATCACCCGCTCAATG
>JBKPQD010000094.1:0-10747 GCA_046733915.1 Chloroflexota bacterium | reverse complement strand
TGCTTTTTTGGTCGCGGCCAGCGCTTCACAACGTGCAGGATGAAAAGCGGTGCTAATCCCAGTGCAATGCCCCAATGCCAGCCGATGGCAGAATAAGCAAATGGACCGATCCACATATAGGCGGGACCCATGCGCCATGTCCACTGGAGCGCGAGGACTAGAATGGTGAGGGTAGCCACTGCCAGTAGAATGGAAATGATAATGAGGACGCTGCGATCAAATCGCCGATCCCAGCCTCGGCGAAGGGAGCGCCAAGAGATGGCGGCCTTCCAGGGCACCAATACAATCAGCGCCCAACCAGCAATGCGATGAATTTCAAATAATGAAGAGGGGAAGGTCCAGAACAAGCCGTAAAGACCCGTGGTGCCGAGAACACAAAATAGGACGAGGATGAGTGTGTTGATGAAACGCAAGTTCGTGCCGTTCATCCAGTCTCCTTTGTACTCCTAAATATTTCTAATGCTCGCTTCACTGCTACTTATAGATATTGTCTCAACCATTCTTTCGCCTCTTTTTCATCCGTAAAGTTTTTCATTGGAATGGGCGGCGGCCGGAACCTGAATAGAATATTCATGATCAATTTGGCAAGACCTGGCTCAGAGACCATCGCCATGGCAGAATAAATAGTCGGTAACTGCTCCGTGGAAAATTGGCGTGTTTCTTTGTCAGGCATGGGAGAATTGCTCAGGTAAATCAGCAATGGAACTTTTTTATTGTTCGTGATGCGCTTTACTAACGCAACATTCCCCGTAATATTCTGTACAGTCCTCATGATGCTCTTGGAAAGGGAAACGAGAATACCATCGTCAAACCAATAGGTGGCGATTTCGCCTTCGAAGTGTTCTCTATCGGCCGGAATCTTTACCATCGGAAATTAGCTGTATTTCACGACGCGGAATTTTTCTTCGTAACGCGGGCTTTCTTCGCTGCTGTCTTCGGTGCGGCGCGTTTTCATCCGCTCCAAAAATTTATCCTTATCGCCAATCTGGGTGGCGTGTTGAAGCAAGGCTTCGAGCTTGATATTCCAGGTATCGGTCACATCAACGACCACATTCGGCTGCATGGTCAATGAACACCAAACTTCCTTGGGCATATGGGGCAGGTGACCTTCGATCAGCAGCTCCGGGAAAAAGACGGGACTTCCGGCGGCCGGGAACACCGCATCCAGCGTGACTTGACCTGCGGCGCGGTGATCGGGGTGATTGACGCCATAAATCGCGAACAGTGTCTGCGGATCGCAGGTCACAAGGATATCCGGTTTGAACCTACGAATCGCACGGACGACGTCGCGGCGGAGGTCAATCGTCGGAACCAGGTAACCGTCCGGGCAATCCATGAAATGGACCGCCTGTGCACCGATGACCTTAGCTGCAGCGAGCTGCTCCTCATGCCGGATGGTGCACAGCGCGTCCGGAGTCATTCCCTCGGGTGTGGATTCGTTGAATCCCTTATCGCCGCAGGTCAGGAGCTGATACGTGATTTGATGTCCTGCCCGCGCCCATTTGGCGAGCGTGCCCCCGCAAAAGAATTCCGGATCATCGGGGTGAGCGAGGACAACCAGAATATTCAAAGGGGAGTCCCAATTGTCAGGAAGTGTCATAGGTCCGTTCCAGCGAATGAGATTAGAAAAAGGCGGAGCACTGCTCCGCCCATGATGGGTTAATTATTCTTGCTACGCGGGTTTTTTCCACAGGTGCATCCGCCACCGTTATGACGGTCACACGGCGCCTGCGATTTGCGTCGTAAAGCTTCCAGTTCATCCCAGGGTTGCAGGTCTTCCCGGTCGAAGGTCTCGGTGAAGCGTTTGCCTTCTTCGCCTTCGATCAGTACCATGACCTTGTTCGTCATCGGTAGCACGTCAATCACCTTACCTTCGCCCTTAGGCGTGACGACACGCTTGTTACGTTTCGGGAGCGTCTTGCGCGCCGCAACATATTGCTCATATTCATAAATGAGACAGCAGCGCAGGCGACCGCACATGCCTGTGATTTCATTCGGTGTGAGCGAGATGCCCTGGTCCTTCGCCATCTTGATCGAGATGGGAGAAAAATCGGTCAGGAATTGGGAACAGCAGCGGGTTTCGAGACCGCATGCGCCCATGCCGCCGATGATTTTCGCTACATCGCGCGGGCCGATTTGTCGCATTTCGATATGCGTGTTCGGGTACAGCTCGTGCATATCCTTTTTCAGGGATTTCAGGTCAACCTTTTCTTCACTCTCCGTGCTAAATAAAAAGGCGAGACGGGAACCGTCATAGTTATATTCGGCGGCAACAATCTTTACACCGTGCAGCCTGAGCTCAGCCGCGCGAGCCCGGCAGTTGATCATGGCCTCCGTTTGTTTGGCTTGCCAGGACTGGAGCAGGAGCAGGTCGCGCGGGGTCGCCCGGCGCTCTACGGACCTCCAGCCGCCTTCCGGCTTCTCGGGCGCTTCTTTCACACGCTGGACGACTTCACCGAGATGCCGGCCCCGGGAAGTATCCACAATGACGTGTTCGCCTATGCCCACATCCGGGACGGCGGAGGTATCGAAATGGTAAATTTTGCCTACTTTGGTGAAACGTACACCAATAATGTTAGTATCCATGCCGCCAATTATACCGTATGGAGCCTCCCGAGATGGTGGTGACGGCCAACATGCACGGTCGGGATGAAATTGCAACTTATTCCGTCCTTTAATCCTTGCGAGGATGGCGCTTTTCCCGTATCATGCTTCCCAAGAACTGTGAGAGACAAGAGGAGCCGACCATGAGTGACCGCCGAAAAGAACCCCGCCGACGTTTAACAGCCTTTACGCCCGTCTACGATTTGCGCCCGAGAGTTTTGCTCGGTTACCTCGGCGATTTGACACAACGCGGTGCCATGGTGGTGGGGACGAATCTAACGACAATCAACAAAGAAACAGTGCTGGAGATTAATTTTCCCAGCGATTTACCTGATATCCCGATGTTTCAGGTGACCATTCCGGCGCGCATCGCCTGGTGCCGCCAGGACGAAAGTCCGCAATACTATAACATCGGCGTGGAGTTCACCGAAGTCAATCCGGATCACGCCGAGGTTTTCCAATATATTTTGGACCGCTATTACTTCCGTCACACCCTGTCGGATGCAGACTTCGAGCAGTAGGGTGGCTGTCTCAGCGGGGAAGGGGGAACCAAGCCACAAACATCACGAAGCGCCATGAGCGTTCCTCGTTGCGATTTACAGCAACTCTCGTGGTGATTCCGCATGCCGCTACGCCGCGGCGCTGAAAGTTGACAGGATCACCCATAGATTAATCGATCCACAACGAGTTGTCGAAGGCTTGCGGATTCCGGCGTCTGCGGAGGCCAGGTAGTAGAAGGGGGATACCAAATGTCCAGGGGACGGTGAGCCATGTCATAATCAGCCAGTAATCCCAGTATTTTTTATAGGGACCGTGCTCTCCCCAATTCCAATGGTGTAATCCCCAGCGCCAAAGAATGTAATAGGACAGAATGCTGAGCTCTGCGGTTATCCCAAACAGAAAGGTGCGCCAATACGTTGCCGAATTTAGGTTGAGGGCGGCAAAAGGGATTAACCACAACGGGTACCAAATGCGGAAGGTGGGACCCAGAAAGAGCTGACCAAAGAAAGCCAAGAAGCCCGCTTCAATGAGCGTCAGTTTTCTCTGCGCCAGGCGGACCACAAGATAGAGGTAATACAAGACAAATAGATAGTTACCCAGGTCTGTGGGGAACTTCGTAATGGCATAGCTGCGAGCATAAAAGTGGATGAGGAAAATGCGGACCATGTAGGAAGGCGTGTATCCCAGCCGGCCGAACATGGCGGTCTTCGTCCCCTCAAAAACATCGGGAAACGGACCGGTGAGGCGGAAAGCAATCAGGGAGATCACGCTAAAGATGGCGACCATGCCCAGGCCGCGCCCGATGCGGGTTTTCCAATCCGGGGAATGTATGAGGACCGCAACGCCAAACAAAGGCAGGAATATCAGCCCGGTTACTTTGACCAGCGTAGCCAGGGTGAGGGCAACCGTCGCCCAGATCCAATTTTCGCGCTGCCAGAAAATCAGTCCCAGTGTCATGAACGTCATCAGAAGCATATCGTTGTGACCGTTGCCGATCGCTTGCATCAGCACCAGTGGGTTGAGAGTGAAGAACGCCAACGCCGTGAGCTTGCTCACTTCCGAGCGAGGGGAATCTTGACGAGCATACCAGCCAATCAGGACTGCCATGCCGACGTATGAAACCAATGAGACGACCTTCATGGCAATGACACCGCTGCCGATGCTGGTGATACCTAATTGCATCGGGATCTGGGCGATCAACTCCCACAAGGGCCCATACGGTGAGGGTTGTTTTACATACTCTCCGGCGAGACTAATATAGCGATCCTGCGGAAAGTTCATCGGCAGGGCGAGCATGGGGCTACCGCCATAAAGCGCCCAGAGCCGAGCCCGCACGACATACAAGACAACGTCCAGGGCGGTGATCGGATACAGACCAAGCAGGGGAAGTGCACAGATCACACCAATACCCAATACCCAGATCCGAAGCGATTTGGCAGCGTCAGGTTGCTCCTTTGAAAAGGCATGCACGATTCTTAGAACGCGCCAATACGCATAGAACAGCCCTCCCAGGCCCACAATATACACCGCAGCGAGCCATTGCCGGCCATTTTTCAACAGCATCTCAATATCGAGAACAGTCTTGGAGCGGTCGATCGTGGGAAAAAGGGGAAAGAGAAAAAGATAGACAGCATAAATAGCTGCCATCAGTACTCCCCAACGGAGCAGTTGATTGCGGACCGAGGTAAACGATGGCATGGCGGCGTGTAGGATCCCTGTACCGAGCGGTGAGGATTTCACCAAGTGATCAAATGATCAGGGAGGTGATCCGTTCGATTGAGATAGGCAAACATGACCTCATTTCTACGAAAATCGACGCGGCTGATGCCACAATTATTCATCGCAATCCATGTTCGAAAACCGTGGGCGGCCTGGCCGTACGGCGCGTCGAGAATCGCAAAGATCAAATGAACGAAGAAATCACCGTGGCTGAAGATCAATACGCGGTGCTCGGGTTGCCCTTCCCTGTCACCATGCTTGGCGAGCAACTCGTCCAAAAACTTTTGCGTACGTAGATGGCTTTCTTCAGCAGTTTCCACAGGACGGTTGTTCCACCAACCCGTGCCATTCAATTTAGACGAGAGAATCAGCTCGGGGAAATTCTGCTCGAAATAGGAACGCGGCTTTCCGGGAAGCCCCTTGAATTTGAGTTCTCCTTCGCGAGCAAAGATGCCGCCCACCTCGTGGATCTCCTCCCATGCTTCGAACGATACGCCGAGGGCGCGTGCCGTTGGACTAGCCGTTTGGACCGCCCGTTCCATCAGGCTGGTGTAGATGTGCGTGATCCCAAAGCCAAGCCGATTTTGAATATTCCAAGCCTTCGCATCAACGATGGTTTGGGCTTTCTGCAAGAAATTTGCCACAGATTGAGCCTGCTGGAGTCCAATTTCCGTAAGGGGAGCATCGGGGTCTTCGACATATTGCGGCTTTCCCCAATTGGCGTTATTCATGGATTGCCCATGACGGATAAAATACAGTTCCATTTCACCTTCCTCAGTAGTTTGTCTGTAGATTATAGTATAGGAACAGACGCGCCAAAACCACGCATGACGACAAGAGAAGAGGATGCAATGTTTTTTTCTTAAAAATGGTGCGGATAATCCCCGTCGCAAAGGGGAAGCCAACGGCAGACTTATTTCGTTGCGGGTTGGAAGCGATCCTGGCAGATGAGAAATTCTGGCGATAAAAAGACCTGACTTAGTCAGGTCTTTTTATCGCTACATCATTTATTCAACGATGTTAATCGGCAGCTCATTCTTGGTGCTTAGTGCCGCCACGCTGACCAGCGCAGCGATCTTCTGGGCGATCTCCGTCAATGCCTGGGCAGGCGCCGATCCGGGATGGCTGACCACGATCGGTTGGCCGCTGTCGCCGCCAATACGCACGTTCGGGTCCATCGCCACTTTGCCAAGGAAGCGGGATTCGGTGACTTGCGCCAATCGTTCTCCGCCGCCGGAGCCGAAGATATCCATACGCGTGCCATCCGGTAATTCCAGATAGGACATGTTCTCGATAATCCCCAGGATGGGGACTTCGAGCGTGCGGAACATGTTCAGCCCGCGGCCGGCATCCTCGAGCGAAACAAGCTGAGGGAGAGTGACGATCACAGCGCCGCTCAGTGGCAATGCTTGCGCGAGAGAAAGCGCGGCATCGCCTGTTCCCGGTGGAAGATCTACGATCAGATAATCGAGCTCACCCCATTCCACATCGCCCAAAAATTGACGGATGGCTGAGTTGAGCATGGGTCCGCGCCAGATCAATGGCTGCCCCGGTTTGACCAGTAGACCCATCGAGATCATCTTGATGCCATACGCCTGGGCAGGGACGAGTCGCGGTCCCAATGGAGGAGGTAGTTTTTCCACGCCGAGCATGGTCGGCGTATTGGGTCCATAAATGTCCGCATCCATTAATCCAACGCGAGCTCCGCTTTGTGCCAGGGCAACGGCGATATTTACGGCGACAGTAGACTTGCCAACGCCACCTTTGCCGGAGCCAACCGCGATCGCATTGCGAATGGGCATGTTGACCAGTCCGCGCATCCGCCCGTCGTTTGGAACATCCGAATCCATTTTGATGCTGACGGATTTCACGCCTTCGATCGCCATCACGGCCTGTTTGGCTTCGCGCTCGATTTGGGCCCGTAGTGGGCAGGCGGGCGTCGTCAGCATGATGGTGAAGAAAACTTGATCCCCGTTAATTTCCAGCTCACGGACCATATTCAGCGTGACCAGGTCCTGGTGGAGTTCAGGTTCCTGAACCTTGCTCAATGCTGCTAAGATTGCTTCTTTTGTAATTGTTGTCATTAGGATCCCATTATTTATGCCGCAGGTGGTGCCGGCGTGGCTGGGGTGGCGGCTCCGGCTGCCTTGGCGGCCTTTGCCGCTTCCTTTGCCTTGCGCTCTGCCTCATTACGTTCGTAATTCTCAGGGCGGATTGCCTTGTAGTAGGAGGCTGGCTTGAGCAATTTTTCCATATTGTATACACTGCGCCCATAGGATGCTAATTCGAAATCATGATCCATGATGATCGCGTCGAAGGGGCAGTACTCGGCACAAAAGCCACAATTCATACAGATGTCTACATCGACGTAAAACTCGGTCGGCTCGGGAATCGGGCGACCGGTGTTGGGATCGTTGGAGCGAACGATCCAAATGCATTGCGGCGGACAGACCTTCGCACAAATCCCGCAGGATGTGCAGCGCACTTCCTTCTCTCCATCTGGCTTTTCATCGTAGACGAGGAAGGGGACAAACCGCATCTCTTCGGGGGCGATTAATCGCTCTTCAGGATACTGGATGGTAAAAATTCCTTTTGTATCCTTGCTCGAGCGGTGCTTGATGCCTTCTTCGGTGAAGTAGCGTTTTTTGCCACGCAACAGCCAGGAAATATCTTCGATATACGTTCCCCAGAATCGCTTCCAGGTAACGCTGAGCCCTTTTAGAATACCTTTTCCGTACATATTCTCTCCTTTAGCGATCCAACTCGCCCATCACAACGTCAATGACGCCGAATAATGCGACGAAATCTGCAATCTTGGAGCCAAGACAAATCTGCTCAAGTGGCGTGATGTTGACAAACGATGGAGCGCGTACGTGGTAGCGCCACGGATTCGGCTTGCCGTTTGAGATCACGTAAAAGCCTAATTCCCCTTTCGGGGATTCGATACGACCATATGCCTCGCCCGCCGGAACCCGGACCTGATACTGTGGTTTCTGTGAATTAATCGGCCCTGCGGGAATTTGTTTGAGCGCCTGTTGTAAAATCCGCAGAGACTGCCAGATTTCATCGAGGCGGATCAAATAGTTATCATAGAGGTCGCCATTCGGGCGCCTAGCCACATCAAATTCAAAGCGGTCGTAAATACTATAGGGGTCAGCGCGACGGATGTCATAGGGCACGCCTGCAGCACGCAAGACTGGACCGGTCATTGAGTATTTGACCGCTGTCTCTCCATCAATCACATGGACACCCTTCAAACGCGAAACCAGGACTTCGTTCTCGGTGAGGAAGCGGTCCATTTCTTCCGTTTTTGCAGGCAGGCGCTCGAAGACCAAATCCTTGATTTTTTGCATGACATCATCAGGTATATCACGTGCCACACCCCCAAACCGGAAGTAATTACACATCATGCGCGCACCGGAAACGGCCTCGAAGATATCGAGAACGAGCTCACGCTCTTCAAAGGCATACAGTGCCGGGGTGTACATTGCTCCCAAATCGTTGAGCAGATTGCCGATAAAAACCAGATGATTCTGAATACGGGTCAGTTCCGCCATAATGACACGGATATAGTTCGCGCGCTCCGCTACGGGAATGTTCATCAGCTTTTCAACGGCCAGAGCATACCCGAAGTTGTTCGCCATCGAATTAAAGTAATCAAGACGATCGGTGTACGGCATGTTCTGGATATATGTATTGCGCTCACCAATTTTTTCATGGTTGCGGTGTAAATAACCAATCACAGGTTTCAGGCCGATAATTGTTTCTCCATCGACTGTGATCGCGGCACGAAACACGCCGTGCGTCGAAGGGTGATGCGGTCCCATGTTAATCACGATCCGATCCGTGCCGAGACCATCCTTATCCTTCAGTGTATAGCGCGCTAAGGAGCCATAGAGCAGGGCATCGCCCTCCGGAATCCATTTTTCAGGATCAAAGTTCTGGGGAAATTTCAGGTTATCTTCATACGGATTCTTTTCTTCGGACATATGAAACTGACCATCCGGCCAGCGACTCTTGAATGGCTTGAATTCTTCTTCGTAGAAGGGCTCCTTCCAATCCTTGCGAAGAGGATGACCCTCATAGCCTTCCCACATCAGAATGCGACGCAGATCTGGATGGCCTGTAAAGCGGATGCCGATCAGATCCCAGGCTTCGCGCTCCTGGAAGTCAACGCCAGGCCAGATATTGATCATGGATGGCACTTCCACCGGATCTTCGCGAGGCACCTGTACTTTGAATTCCAATCCTGGTCCGCCGATCGTTTTATAGGCATGGTAGACCACTTCCATCTTATTTTCGGGAAAATAATCCACGCCGGTGAGGGTGGAGAGCAGGTCATAGCCAAATTCATCGCGAATCGCAGTCGCCACCTCAATGAGATTTTCCTTGCGGACAATCCAGCCTTTAAAGCCGGGACGAGCGTCGGCGGATACAGCGTTTGGGAATCGTGCGCCCAAATCCTGGGTGGAGGCTTGCATCGCCTGAGAAGGAGTAGCGGTTGTGGTCATGGAGTTATCCTTCCTTCACTGTTGCAATTTCTTTGATCTCTCCGTTGCGGCGAGGATCGATCAAGTCCGGTCCCAGAATGGGGATGGGCACTTCCACGGTATCCGGTCCTTTTCTATACCAGCGGACCTTTCGGATGGATTCCCTGTCGATCTTTTCCTGCAGTTTGATCATGCCCGCGATCAGAGCTTGTGGTGTGGGAGGGCAGCCCGGAATGTAAACGTCAACGGGCAAGAACTTATCAATGCCTGCAACGACGTTGTATCCCTCTTTGAAGGGACCTCCACTCGAGGCGCAGGCGCCCATTGCCACAACATACTTGGGTTCCGGCATTTGATTGTAGAGCCGAATGATCGCCGGTACCATCTTTTTTGTTACCGTGCCGGAGACGATCATCAGATCTGCCTGGCGCGGGGTGGGGCGCATGACTTCCATGCCGAAACGAGCCATGTCGTAACGGGCCGTCTGTGCCACGATCATCTCGATGGCGCAGCAGGCAAGCCCGAACATAAGCGGCCATACCGAAGAGCGCCGGCCCCAGTTGTAGAGGCGATCCAGTGTGGTGACGGTTACGGCATTCTGAATGTCCTCGGGAATGTCGTAGTGGGGCAAACTCAGTTTTTCATTGTCCATGGATGTACTCCTCATACCATTCCTGGTAGATTGCATATAGGATGTCGTCATTGGCAAGCAATGGATCATCCTCAAATTCCGAAAGTTTTACCGTCCAGTCATAAATCTGTTGCAATGTCACATCTTCGATATTTACGTCTGGATGCTGCCTGCGTAACTCCAACGCAATTGCGTAGGATGCTTCCCAGGTCAACGTCATCGACTCTCCAATTGCCGCTCTCGAAAATAAAGGAAGAGCGGTAACGCAAACGAAAGACCAATCGCCAACGATGCCAATACATAAGCCCAGGTGTTCCTCATCTGCAATTTGTTTGCTTCCGAGAACACATAAATCCAGAATACGACGGTCGAAATCACCAGATCTACCGTGAAAGCAATCGATACCGGATTGACCAACGCTTGTTGAACGAGCAGCCCGATATTCAATCCGTTTGCGGTGAAGAACTGAAAGAAAAACAAATAAGGGACCACCAGACCAAGGACCATGAGAACCATATAAATGTTTCTTCTACTCATGGTTCTCTCGGTTATCAATCTGGGCACGCTGCAGTCTTCCGGAATAATCCACATAAATGGATTTCCACTCCGTGAACACATCCAGCGCGGCCTGACCGGCTTCACGATGTCCGTTGCCGGTGCCGCGGATTCCGCCGAACGGGAATTGGATCTCTGCGCCCGTCGTGCCATGGTTGATGTAGACCAGGCCGCTAAAGACATCGCGCATGGCGGTGAAGGCACGGTTGACATCTTGCGTGAAGATCGACGTGGATAATCCATATTG
>JBKPQD010000093.1:0-1845 GCA_046733915.1 Chloroflexota bacterium | reverse complement strand
CCCCCGACACGGTCCGGATATATTGTGGATGGGCCGGGTCCATCTCGATCTTCAGACGCAGACGATAGACCGCGTTCTTGAGCGTCGTTTTCTTGCCCTCTGCCGAGTTTCCCCAGACGCGCTCGCATAACTCTTCGGCGGTGACCGTGCGACCGGCATGGCTGATCAGGTAATACATCAATCGCAGCTGCAAATTGGTCAGGCGAACGGAATGCTGGCCGTCCAGGGAGATCGCCCGCTCATCCGGCATGAAGCGCACATCTCCCACCTTGAGCGCATCGAGCATATCCACCGGGATGCTCCACGAACGGCGCAGCCAGGCTCTGAGCGTTAACTGGACGATCCTGGGATGGGTCGGCGTGATAATGTAATCGTCCACACCGGCTTCCATGGCTTGTAAAATGAGATGCTGGCTGGGGTTAATGGACAATAACAAAATGGGGATGACCGCCTGTTCGCGCAGCTCCCGGATCACGTTCAGGTCGGACTCCTCCAGACCTTCGACCTCCAATACGATCAGATCCGGCGCCTCGTCTATCCAGCGCTGAAATACGTTCGAAAGCTGCGGCTCGAGGACGATTTGCCAGTGTTCCTGGGCGAGGTTAGAGGTCCACAATGACAGTGTATTTTGTTGACTGACGAGCAGAATCTTGGGAGCAAGTACCCGATTCACCACTAATACCTTTCTCCGCACCAGGATATTGATTGGGATGCGTTAGCGATGAACGACTGACGGGGCTGTCTTTAATTAAGAATACGATAGCATAGGAGAATTATTACTGCCCTTGCAAATGCATAATAATTGACTTTCCCTGTTGGCTATGATATTATGCCAACGCAAATTCAATAGCCCCCACAAGGCGCTCTTATCCAGAGAGGCGGAGGGAACGGCCCTGCGATGCCTCGACAACCTGCCAGCGAGTAGTCATCATTAGATGAAAGCTGAAAAGGTGCCAATTCCGACAGACCGCTTTCGCGTGTGTCCGGGAGATGAGAGGGCTTCACATGCAAAACTGCATTGCCCTTTCTGCACGTCTGAAGGGGCAATTTTCGTTTCTAAAGGAGTTCGATAATGAGCAATACATTCATGACGTCGCCGAAGCTGATGTTTACATCCGAATCGGTGAGCGAGGGACATCCCGACAAGCTCTGCGATCAAATCTCAGACGCCGTGCTGGATGCGTGCCTCGAGCAGGATCCCCGCTCGCGGGTTGCCTGCGAAACCGCGACGAAGACCGGTTTCGTAGCCCTGCTGGGAGAGATCACCACCAACGCTATTTTTAACTATGACCAGCTTGCACGCAAAGTCATTTGCGAGATCGGCTACGACTCAAGCGATAAGGGCTTCGACGGCAATTCCTGTGGTGTGCTGGTCGCGATCGCCAAACAATCCGGCGATATCGCCATGGGCGTGGATAAGGCGCTGGAAGCCAAGGCCGGTGAGCTGACCGATGAAGAAATGGAAACCATCGGCGCCGGCGACCAGGGCATGATGTTCGGCTATGCCTGCAATGAGACCGATACCCTCATGCCGCTGCCGATCTATCTCGCCCACAAGCTGACCCGGAAACAGAGCGAGCTGCGCAAAAGCGGCGCCCTGGGCTGGCTGCGCCCCGATGCAAAGAGCCAGGTCACGATCGAATACTCGCGCGGCAGACCGGTGCGTGTGGACACAGTTTTGATCTCCACCCAACACGCGCCGGATGTCTCTCATGCAGAGATTGCCGAGATGATCACCGATCAGCTCATTATGCCGACGCTGCCTGCGGATATGGTGGACGGCAACTTGAAGATCTTTGTGAATCCGACCGGCCGCTTCGTCGTCGGCGGACCGATGGGCGATGC
>JBKPQD010000092.1:0-6811 GCA_046733915.1 Chloroflexota bacterium | reverse complement strand
CCACCTCAATCGCTTCGAAAAGGTCGGGAATGTCACCCTCCGGAAATTCCACATCCACCACACCACCCAGAATTTGTACGACACGGCCTGTTGCTTTTGCCATGATTTATGTGCCTCCAGTTATTCCGCGGCGAGCGCTTCCGCGCCGCCAACAATATCTAAGATGTCGTTCGTGATCCCCTGCTGGCGAACCTTGTTGTATGCAAGTTGCAGCGCGCTGACCAATTCCTTGGCGTTATCGGTTGCATTGCGCATGGCAATCATGCGCGCGGCGTGTTCACTTGCCTGTGATTCGAGCACAGCCTGATAGATCTGCAGTGCCGTGAAGCGCGGAATCATTTCGTCGAGAATATCTTTCTGGTCCGGCTCAAATTCGTACGCGGCGGCGGGACCCGTATGATGCTCACCAAAATCCTCTACGAGATCGGCCTTGGTCCCAATCTCAAGCGGCAACAACCGCTTCAGGTTTGTGACCTGGCGCGCCATGCTGATGAAATCCGTGTAGATCAGGAAGACTTCATCTACTTCGCCGCGAATGAATTCGTCCACGACGAGTCGGCCGATGGCAGAGACCGCGCTGAATTTGGGCGCTGATGGCATGTTGCTAAAATCTGCCAGCAGCGGTTTGTGCATACGCAGCAGAAGGTCGCGTCCCTTGCGCCCTACTGTAATGTATTTCACAGGGAGATGATATTTATCGAAGCGCTGCAAAACGTAGCGAATGATATTGGTGTTATAAGCACCCGCCAGACCGCGATCGGCCGTCATCACAATGACCAGAGCGTTCTTCGGGTTGGCACGTGCCATTAATAATGGATGCAGATTAACGCTGCCCGGCTGACCCGTAATATGCCGCAACACCTGCCAGGCTTTGGTCGCGTATGCACGCGTCGCCGAAAGCGCCTGGATCGCCTTCCGCACCTTTGCCGCACTCACGGCTTCCAGTGCGCGAGTTACCTGCGATATGTTTTTTACACTTTTGATGCGGAGCCGCATCTCACGCGCAGATGCCATTGTTTATGCCTGCCAGGAGTGGCGGAACGCATCGAGCGCCTTCAAAAGATTTCCGCGAGTGCTATCCGTAATTGCATTCTTCTCGGTTATATCCCGTCCCAGTTCCGGGTAGGAGGATTCCATGAAGCGAAGCAAATCTGCTTGCCATTGAGCCATGCTGGAAATAGGAACCTGGTCGGCATAACCATTCGTGCCAGCAAACAGCACAATGACTTGATCCGCCAGCGACATTGGAGAATACTGCGGTTGCTTGAGGATTTCCTGCATACGTTGACCGCGCCCAAGCTGCTGCTGGGTGGCTTTGTCGAGATCCGATGCCATCAGCGCAAACGCAGCCAATTCACGGTAGGAAGCCATATCGAGGCGCAGACGTCCGGCAACCTGTTTCATGGCTTTCGTCTGAGCGTCACCACCTACGCGTGAGACCGAGATACCGACATTCACAGCAGGACGGATGCCGGCGTTGAACAGGTTGGTCTCCAGATAAATCTGTCCGTCGGTGATGGAGATCACGTTGGTAGGTACATAGGCGGAGACATCGCCAAGCAATGTTTCAATGATGGGCAACGCGGTGAGTGAACCCCCAGTGCCTTTGACCTTTATAATTTTGTAATCATCCGGATTTTCAAGATGCTTGCGAGCTTCTTCCGCTTCATCTTTTGAGATTGGACCGGTGTAAACAGTTCCATTCACAGTATCGTTTTCTGCAGCAAGCGAGTCGCTGAAATCTTTTTTGACAATCACATACTTGTTCGCAAGGCGGGCAGCACGCTCGAGCAGGCGCGAGTGGAGATAGAACACATCGCCGGGATACGCTTCCCGTCCGGGCGGACGGCGCAGCAAAAGCGAGACCTGGCGATATGCCCAGGCATGTTTGGAAAGATCGTCATAGATGATGAGGGCATCACGTCCCGTTTCCAAAAATTCCTCGCCGATGGCGCAGCCGGAATAAGGTGCAATGTATTGCAGAGCAGCCGATTCATCGGCAGCCGCGACCACAATAATGGTGTGATCCATTGCACCGTTGCGTTCCAGGATACCAACGGTACGGGCGATGGCAGCCTTTTTCTGTCCAATCGCTACATAGATACAGGTCAGGTTCTTGCCCTTTTGATTGATGATCGTATCGATAGCAATGGCGGTCTTGCCTGTCTGCCGGTCGCCGATGATGAGCTCGCGCTGACCGCGTCCGACCGGGATCATGGCGTCGATGGATTTGATACCTGTCTGCACCGGTGTATCCACATCCTGGCGCTGGACCACGCCGGGCGCGATGCGCTCGATCGGTCGGAACCCGGTCGTGGCGATCGGACCCTTGTCATCAATGGGCTCGCCCAAGGCGTTGACCACGCGTCCGATCATGGCGTCCCCGACCGGCACCGAAGCGATGCGTCCCGTGCCGAGCACAGTCATCCCTTCGATGATCCCGCTGTACTCGCCCATAATGATCACGCCTACGCTGTCTTTTTCCAGGTTAAATGCCGTCCCCATCACCCCGTTTGAAAATTGCACCAACTCCTGCGCTCTTACATTCGCAAGTCCGTGAACACGAGCAATCCCATCACCCGCTTCAATTACTGTACCAATGTCGCTAATGCTGAGTTCCGGTTCGAATCCCTCAATTTGCTTTTGCAAATCACCGGTGATTTGCTTAATCATATCTGTCATGAATCCTCCACGCCAAATTCATATTATGTGCAATAACCCGGATAAGTTCTTTATCCGGGCACATACTTTAGTTTTTTGACCATGTTCCCTGCAAAAGCCTTCGTGAGGGGACGCACAATCGAGCTAATGATACCTGAAAGAACCTTCATTGTCTAGTTACATAGTGCCCTATGAACATCGAAAATGTAATTTCAAAGCAGTATTTTGTTTTTAGGTAAGCTACCCCTTGTCAATTGGGTAGCTTCGGCTATACTACCGCTTGTTTCATTGCAGAGTACACCGTTTTCAAGACTTGTAGCCTGAATCAATGGAGTGCTAGGCCGGCGCTGGCACTCTCTGTTAGAGAATTTTTGACGGATAAGGAGAGAAAATGCTTTCTCGAGGAGAAGATAAGCCTCCCGGTCGTCGCCAAAAGCGATACTGGAACGTTGCTGTCCTGGCAAACATCAAGGATGAAGCCAAGCCCAAGCCAGAGGGAGTTCCGCCGGACGCGTTCGCAGATTTCGATCATGTAGAAACAATTGATTCGATTCGTGCGGCGATCGAAACCGATGGCCATAAAACGGTTTTTATTCAGGCGGACGAGGATCTACCCTACGCCTTAAAAGAAGAACAACCGGATATTTGCTTCAATATTGCTGAAGGATTAGGGGGTGACGCGCGCGAAGCGCAGGTTCCCGCACTGCTAGAGATGCTGCGCATTCCGTATACAGGCTCGCGCGTGCTTGCCAACGGAATTTCCCTCGATAAAACACTGACAAAACGCATCTGGCGGGACCGACGTCTACCGGTGGCTTCGTTTCAGGAGTTCGCGGTCGGTGACGAACCGTTGCGAGCCGAGTTGGAATTCCCGCTCTTTGTCAAGCCGGCCCGTGAGGGAACCGGTATGGGCGTGGATATGAACGCGATCGTGAATAATGAGAAAGAACTGCGCGAGCGCGCTGAGTATATTATCAACACCTACCAGCAGCCTGCTCTTGTAGAAACCTTTTTGCCAGGGCGTGAGTTCACCGTTGGCATTTTGGGTCGGGCAGACGCAAAGCTGTATTCCCGTCATCCCGATTGGTATGAAAAAGACGGTTTTCACCGTTTTCCTATCCTCGAGCTGGACATGACCCGCTCCGTCACGCCGATGGTATACAGACAGGAATCAAAATCAAAAGATGTAGGCGAAGAGGGCGCACCCGGGTATTTTTGCCCCGCAAACATTGAGCCTGAGCTTGAAAAGAAACTAAAATACTATGCACTGCGCGCTCACTTGCTTCTGGGTGCGCTCGATATCTCACGTACCGATGTTCGCCTTGATGCGCAAGGCAACCCGCGAGTCATGGAGATCAATACTCTACCCGGGCTGACCCCCAATTACAGCGACCTGTGCCTCCAGAGCAAAGCGGAAGGCATCCGCTACGAGGACCTGATTCTTGAGATTCTTTATCTGGGGGCTTCGCGCTGGGGTATGCTCGAGCCCCGCGAGATGGCAATGGAAATGCAGAAGAAGAAATAAGGGCGCAGCTCGATAAAACAAAAGGAGGCTTGTGAACCAAGCCTCCTTTGATTCCTCCTAGTATCCGTTACGACGTCACAACCTTGATATTGAACCGCTGCGAGGGCACGGTATTGCGTAAATAGTGCCAAAATAACACATACATTTCGACCCCACGGGCGGTCGTGATATCGCCCAAATCGATGACATGCCTCCAACCAAACCACTCCCGCAGGAATCGCACAACCGTCGCCTTCGCCTCGATATCATTGCCGCTCACAAAAACATCTGTCATCTCGGGAAGCTTGGCGGGGTCGGCAATGACATTCGCATTAATGGTATTGAGAGTTTTGACCACTTTTGTTTCGGGGAAGGCGCGCTGGATCTGCTCGCCCAACGAATCAGTGTTGCACACGGTCAACTTCCAGGTACCCTCGGAGCGATCGATTGGATTGGCAGTATCCACGAGAATCTTGTCTCGCAGATTTTCAGTGCCTGCCATTTGCAAAGCATCCAGAGATGCCAGGCCCAAAGTGCAATTAAAAATGATCTCCCCAAAGGAGGCCGCATTCTGAAACGTTCCGTATAAAGCATGCTGCCCGGCATCCCGAGCCCAAGTAACAGAGGAAGGCTTGGCTTCTTCGCGCGACCCTAACATGACTTCATGACCGATTTGAACGAGCTTGGAACCGAGGGTTTGTGCAGTTACTCCCGAACCCAGTATGCCAATCTGCATAGGAACTCCTTATAGCGCTTTGAATTTCGTCTATGTCATTCTCCTCACGATACCGCCTCAGGAGGGTGTCAGGAGCAGTATAGTGGCAACGGAGAATCTCTCTTTGCTTGCAAGTCACTCCGTCGCGCAAACAGGAGACCTTTGCTGCGCTCAGAGTGACCCATGACGTCACGATTATAAATCAGCCCGCAGATTTTGCTAGCTTTGTCCCGCGCAACTTACCCGCCAAAATCACCTTGTCCAAGCTCGTAGTGGTGGATCTTAACCACGGGTTTCGTCAGCTTGGTTTTAAGCCACTTCAGACGGAAAGTTTCCTCGCGCTCGCGCTCCTCCAAGGAGCTCACGATGAATGCAATCATATCCTGATATTGCGGAATAAAAATATGCTGGAGTGCATTGACGCGGCGCTGGGTCTTTCGCAGCTCATTTGCCAGCCGCCAGACGGTCGCTGTGAGCATCGCGAGCTGAGAGATACGCAATAGTACATCGCGGAAAGCAGTGCTGGCTTCGTCTAACACCGCGGCAGTGTCCCCCGGGCTGTAGAGAAGCTTCGCTGGCTCCCCGCTGGCGGTGATGACGGGAATTGCCACACCCATGATCCCGCGCAACTTCAGGTGTACATCTACTGTTTTGCTGGCGGCAAGAGCCGCCCATTCCACGTGATCGCTTCCCATCACCAGGCGCGCCTTATCAATGGCAGCATAAGCGGTTTCCAGTAATGCCCACACTTCCTTCTGAACCTGGTCGGCTTCTTTTGCCACACGGACCAGTTCGCCGGTTAATGCCTCGCGCTTGCGGTCGAGAATCTCGTATCCTTCCTGCGCAAAGCGAAGCTCCTTCTTCAAGCGGATCAGATTGGAACGAGTAGGAGCAACACTAATCTGTGGCATCTTCACCTTTATAGTACTGGTTAATCTCGTCCAATGTCACGCGGGTGAGTTCCGCCTTTGGCAGCATCGAGAGTAGCTTCCAACCAATTTCCAGAGTTCGGTCGATCGTACGATTTTCGTTAAAACCTTGATTGACAAACTCCTTTTCGAACGCACGGCCAAACCGCAGGTATGCCTGATCGGCCTCGGTTAATTCCTCTTCGCCGATGACGGAGGCAAGCGCACGGACGTCCTGGGTGCGGGCATAGGCGGCATAAAGCTGCGCGCCCCAGCGTGGGTGATCGTCACGCGTGCGACCCTTGCCGATACCGTCCTTCATCAAACGCGAAAGACTGGGGAGAACCGTCACCGGCGGATACACACCGGCGAAGGAAAGCTCACGCCCGAGTACGATTTGACCTTCGGTGATGTAGCCCGTTAAGTCAGGCATTGGATGCGTGATGTCGTCGTTCGGCATCGTCAGGATCGGGATTTGCGTGATTGATCCTTTGCTTGTGCGGACACGACCTGTGCGTTCGTACAAGGAAGCCAGATCGCTGTACAAATAACCAGGATAGCCCTTGCGGCTGGGAACCTCGCCACGGATATTGGAGATCTGTCGCAGGGCCTCGCCATAGTTTGTCATGTCGGTAAGGACCACCAGCACATGCATCTCGCGCTCGTAGGCGAGATATTCCGCCAGCGTCAAGGCGGCACGCGGAGTCACAATACGCTCGACCGGGGGATCATCCGCCAGGTTAAGGAACATCGCCACGCGCGTCAGGGCGCCGCTTTCGGTGAAGGAGCGACGGAAGTAATCCGCTACATCATTCTTCACACCCATTGCCGCAAAGACGATCGAGAACTGCCCCGCTTCACCATCGGCCGCCGCGCCTGCCTGTTTGCCGAGAGTGGCCTGGCGCACGATTTGCGCTGCCAGCTGGTCATGCGGCAGACCGGCACCCGAGAAGATCGGCAATTTTTGCCCGCGCAATAGGGTGTTCAAACCGTCGATTGTGGAAATACCCGTTTGGATGTAAT
>JBKPQD010000091.1:0-3382 GCA_046733915.1 Chloroflexota bacterium | reverse complement strand
CAGGACGGTAATCAGTCGATCTTCCTGCTCCAGGCGCAGATTGACCGCCGAATCGAAGACAGAATGAACTCGGGCGTCGAAGTTTTCGCGCGGGACGGCTTCTCCAACGGATACGGCTTGTAGTTGCATGGCAGGAAATACAGCCTGAGGCAAAACCTTGTTTGATTTGATGGATCTATTCTCAGGTCTCGACTCCACTGGACGAAGGATGTGATGGTCGCGGTTGTAATATCTCAAATGGAGCGGAACATCAGGCCGCTGTGCTCCGCTCGGGGAGAAGTCGGTCTGCACGACAAAACTTGTGTGCTAGGAAAATCCATGCCGAATTGTATGCAATTTTGGGTACTTGGCTAGGGGATTTGCTGCTTTTGTTTTATTACGTCCTATCCCTGTGGAACGTAAAATTGCTGCCGGTAACCACGCAAAACTCATTACGTGCCCACCATGTATCTCATCGCAGAGCGTTTTTCCGAATGCCTAGCTTGGGCAAACGCCGCACCTCTAACTTACATAGGTTCGTAAATCCACCTAAAGAAAGTACTTGACTTTTGGACTCGTTCTCTGTAGAATGTTATCGTTCCCGTTATCGATAACGGGAACGATAACATCACTCTATGCGTCCAAAGAATGTCCGTGCTACGATCAAGGAAGTAGCCTCTGTGGCGGGGGTTTCCACACAGACTGTTTCACGCGTTATAAATGAAAGACCCGATGTTTCTCCTGAGACACGCCAAAGAGTACAGGAGGTAATCAAGGCATTGAGCTACCAGCCCAGTGCGTTGGCGCGTAGCTTAATCAGCCAGCGCAGCCATACCTTGGGCGTGGTTATTGCCGGGCTGAGGCATATTGGTCCCTCACGTACGTTGAGCGGCATTACGTCAGCCGCCGAGGATGCAGGGTATTCCCTGCTCTTAAAAGAATTGCCCAGTTATGATACAGAAGATATCACACCTATCTTCCAGGCCTTTCTTTCCAGGCATGTCGATGGCATTATTTGGGCGGTGCCTGAGGTGGGCGAAAACCGAAAATGGGTGAATAACCCTCCCGCGGATATCGATATTCCTCTGGTTTACATAACCATGGAAACGCGGGATAATCTCTCCATTGTTTCCATCGATAATTATCTGGGCGGCCGGATGGCGATGAGCCACCTGCTCGAACAGGGATGCCGCAGGATTGGCCATGTTTCGGGGCCCCTCGATTGGTGGGAAGCGCGCCAACGGATGGCCTCCTGGAAGGATGCTTTGACGGATGCTGGACTGGATGCCAGCGATCACGAGTGGGTCGAGGGCAATTGGTCGTCGGCGAGTGGCGCCCTGGCGATCGAAAAGCTGTTTTACCAGTACCCGGATATGGATGCGATCTTTGTCGCAAACGATCAAATGGCGCTGGGTGTCATGCAATTCTTTGCGGAAAAAAAGATTCGTGTCCCGGAAGATATCGCCATCGTTGGCTTCGATAATATTTCTGAATCAGCGTTTTTCTATCCTTCGTTGACTACTGTTCAACAAGACCAGCATCATGTTGCAAGCATAGCAGTGGCCGAGGTAATTAAGATCATTGAAGCAGACTGGCAGGGGTCAGAGCCGGTCCAACCACAATCCATCATCTTGCCGCCAACGCTGGTTGTGCGGCAAAGCTCATTACGCGTAACGGAAGGAGGTGAGCTACAGGGAAGTCGTCGGTAAGGCGGAAGTATAGGCTGCGAGTGCAATCTCAGCGGTTTGTACTTCCCGGCATTGCAGAATGATTGTTCCACGACGGTCACTTTGCTCTTGCCAAACAGCACATTGAACGAACGATCATATTCATCAAGGAGAAGTAAATGTCTAAGAAATTGCTTTACAAATTACTGGCTGTTGCTATGCTTGCCAGCCTCATCCTCACGGCTTGCGGCGCAGCGGCACCCGCTGCTTCTGCAAAGAAGCTGGTTGGCATTTCCATGCCGACCAAGACTTCCACCCGCTGGATTTCCGATGGCAACAGCATGGTTAAGTCCTTTACGGAACTCGGCTATGACACCGACCTGCAATTTGCCGATAACGATATCCAGAATCAGCTGTCCCAGATCGAAAATATGGTTACCAAGGGTGCAAAGGTTCTCGTCATTGCAGCCATCGATGGCTCAACCATGTCTGATGTTCTTCAGAAGGCCCATGATGCTGGCGTTCTCGTGATTGCTTACGACCGCTTGATCACCAAGACCCCGAATGTCGATTACTATGCAACATTCGACAACTTTGGTGTCGGTGTGATCCAGGGCACCCAGCTTCTCGAAGGCCTCGGCCTGAAACCCGGCGAAAAAGCCCCTGCTGGCGTTGGACCTTTCAACGTCGAACTGTTCGGCGGCTCCCCCGACGATACGAATGCCTTCTATTTCTATGATGGCGCCATGTCCGTCATCCAACCCTTCATCGACGATGGCACGATTGTGATCCAGAGTGGACAAACGGGTATGGATAAGGTCGGTACCTTGCGCTGGCTGGCTGCGACTGCCCAGGCACGTATGGATAATCTGCTCAGTGCCTACTATACCGATAAGCACGTGGATGCCGTTCTCTCTCCCTACGATGGTCTGAGCATTGGTATCCTGTCCTCCCTCAAGGGCGTCGGTTACTGCACGCCTGAACTGCCTTGCCCAGTTGTGACTGGTCAGGATGCAGAAGTTGCCTCCGTCAAGTCGATTATCGCCGGTGAGCAGCGCTATACTGTTTTCAAGGACACCCGTCAGTTAGCTGCCCAGACCGCCAAGATGGTCGATCAGGCTCTCAAGGGCGAGAAGGTCGATGTCAACGACACCACCACCTATGACAATGGTGTCAAGGTTGTGCCTTCCTACTTGCTGACCCCCATTAGCATTGATATTAACAACTATCAGAAAGAATTGGTAGATAGCGGCTATATCAAGGCTGAAGATCTGCAGTAAGACGTTTGAAATTGGGTGTGTGAGGCTGTAAGCCTCACACACCCATTCATTCGTGCAGCAAAATTTTATTGAGGATGAGAAGATTATGGCTGATGTCATCTTGGAAATGCGGAATATTACGAAGACATTCCCTGGCGTTAAGGCCCTGGACAATGTCAGCTTTAGCGTCAAGCAAGGCGAAATCCATGCTCTGGTGGGAGAAAATGGAGCGGGAAAATCGACCTTGATGAATGTGTTGAGCGGTGTCTATCCATACGGTTCGTATAGCGGGGAAATCTATTTTGAAGGACAGGAATGCCGGTTTCAAGATATTCATCACTCGGAAGAACTTGGTCTTGTCATCATTCATCAGGAACTTGCGCTTGTGCCTTTTCTTTCCATCACAGAAAACATGTTTTTGGGTAACGAGCAGGCAAAACACGGTGTAATCAATTGGAATGAAGCCGTCTCAAGGAC
>JBKPQD010000090.1:0-1662 GCA_046733915.1 Chloroflexota bacterium | reverse complement strand
AAGTACTACATTGTGGCAACGTTGCCTGTGACTTCGTCCATCCTCCCTGAGGATGAAAAGCCAGAGTCACCAGTTCCAGCAGGAGGCGTATCGGCAGAGGGAGTACCGAATGACGCATACTATGAGGCCGTCACCAAAGCTCTGGATGCCATGTATGAGGATTCGTTCAACCCCTCGCTCTTTCAGCTCGACGCGATGATTCAATCGATACAGGTGACAGCTTGAGAGTAAAATCCCGTCTTCAAGAATGGTCAGCCATGGGTAAACGTTTTAGCTAAACAGGGGATGAAGGAGCATTTTATGGAGAAACCCGTTGCACATGGAATTGAGCTGTACCCGCCCGAAATTTTCAAAACGATCGTGGACCATGAGGTCAACAGATCACACCGCTATGGTGATTCGTTAACTCTGGCAAACCTTGTTGTGGAAACAGATCCCGCCGATGAGAAGGCTCAGCAAAGTGCCGAGGCGTTTGCGGTGAACATGCTTAACTTACACTTGCGCCAGATAGATATTCCATGCAAAAGAGGGAATGAATTCCTGGTGCTCATGCCAGCCACAAGTGCGCAAGGCGCACGTACTGCCTGTGAGCGCCTGAGAAGATTAATGACGACGGAACAGCAAATCCAGGAGAACGTCTTCTTCAAAATATCGGTGTTTGTTGGGATGGCTACTTTGCCCATTGACCGGTCTGTTTCCAGCACCGGATTAATAGAGAATGCGTCCAAGGCACTTCAGCACGCTCAAAGGAATCGACTCGAACGGGTGATTTCATTCTCTGAGATAAAAGAATAAGAAGGAGTTTCGAATGCCTTTCTATCATAAACTCGGACAGATTCCTCACAAACGTCACACCCAGTTCCGCAAGCCCAACGGGGAGTTGTATCGTGAAGAACTGATGGGATTAGAAGGATTCTCCTCGCTACAATCCATCCTCTATCACAACTTCCTGCCGCCGCGCGTCAAGCATATGGAGGACCTCGGTTCACGCGCAGCCGAAACCGTGGAATTTGGTCCCATACGTCACCGCGCCTTTCGCACCTCCGACGCGCCGCTCGGAACGGATCCCGTTTCCTCGCGTATTCCTCTGCTCGCCAACCGCGATGTTATTCTCGGTGTGGCACGCCCGACCAAAAGCATGGACTATTTCTACCGCAACGCCCAGGCTTACGAGACCTGGTGGGTTCACGAAGGCAGCGGCGTGCTGAAGACCCAATTTGGCAATCTCAAATTTCGCCGCGGAGATTACATTGTCATCCCGTTTGCTACCACATGGCAAATGCACATTGATGGCAGTGAAGCGCGCTTCTTCGTGATCGAAAACCCATCTCAAATTGAGCCTCCAAAACGTTACAGGAACGAGTTCGGTCAAATGCTCGAACATGCGCCCTATAGCGAGCGCGACATTCGGTTACCTGAAGATCTGGAAACACACACCGAGCGTGGCGAATTTGAAGTGCGGATTAAGGTGCGGGATCGATTAAGTAAACACATTCTCGACTACCATCCGTTCGATGTGGTCGGCTGGGATGGATATCTCTATCCGTGGATCTTCAACATCGAAGACTTCGAGCCAATCACCGGACGAGTCCACCAGCCGCCGCCGGTGCACCAAACATTCGAAGCGCACAACTTTGTCGTGTGCTCGTTTGTGCCACGCCT
>JBKPQD010000089.1:0-1874 GCA_046733915.1 Chloroflexota bacterium | reverse complement strand
CGGAAGAGCTCCTCAGCTTCGTCGGCGCTGATCTTCCCTTCGGCGATCATATCCAAAATCATTAAGCGTTCTTTTTCACCGTTCATGGGCGGTCTCCTTTTAATTGAGAAAGTAAGCGGGTGGCTTCCTGCACGTCGATCTCGCCCCGGCTGAGCTGGGCAAGGATTTCCTGTCGACGGGTCGAGACTTCGTCTTCCTTGGGGGCTTCCATGCCCATCTCGGTGATGACCTCATCGAGACGACGGCGGATCGCCCAGTAGGATTCGCCCGTTTCGCGTTCCATTTCCTTTACATTCCCGCGGTTCCGTACGAAAAACTCTAGGAAGTGCAGACTCTCCGGCGAAAGGCGAAAAAAAGGCGAAAGCTCGAATTTACCGACGACACCTGTGCCGCACACCGTGCAATTGAGCTGCGTGACGACCAGCGGCGAGGAACAACTAGGGCAGGATTGAGGGATAAGTGGCATTTGGGGTACTCCAATACCGACAGTTTAGCAATATTTTTGATTCTTGTCAATAGTTTTGATGAAAAACAAAATATTTTGATACATTACAAATTTATTTGATATACAGCTTTGGGGGGACCATCCCGGGAGGATTACTCAACAGTCAAATCGAGAAGGTGCCTTCAGGTTTCTAGATCACAATTTGCTATTCAAATTGATAGTTTTGCAGATGCAATCATGCAAATTCACCCTTTCCATTAACATTAGTGAATTGCCCAGTCGCGCTGTTTATCCGCTCAGGGTACACTTGGGGCATGACAACAAATATAAAAAGCAAAACTATCGAAGCTGAACGGTTCAGACTTCCTGTGCACGGCTGGCTCGGGCTAGGTTTCCTTGTGACGTTCTGGATCCTGAATTGGACTCTGCAAGGTCCGCGCACACATTGGGGCTTTTTTCCCTTGTGGCTAGGATACTGTCTTACCATCGACGGGTTGGTCATCTGGCGCACAGGTACGTCGCTGCTCACACGGAGTCCACGTAAATATATGGGACTGTTTTTGATCTCCGCCCCAGTATGGTGGATCTTCGAACTGCTGAACGTCCGCACACAAAATTGGACCTACATTGGCGTTGAGCTCTTTACTCCTATCGAATACGTATTTTGGACGACGTTGAGCTTTACGACGGTCATCCCGGCCGTATTTGGAAGTGCAGAATTCTTCGCCAGCTTTGATTTCGTGAAGCGCCTCGCCCGCGGACCGCGGGTCGGCACCGATAAACGCACGACTCTGCTCTTCTTCGTAACCGGCTGGATCATGCTCGCCCTGATGCTGCTCTGGCCCCATATCTTTTTTCTCTTCATCTGGGTGTCGCTTTACTTCATCCTGGAGCCGATCAATATCTGGCTTGGGAATCGCTCGCTGGCGGATTGGACTCAAAAAGGCGACTGGCGTCCAGTGCTTTCACTTTGGCTGGGCGTTCTCTTGACCGCCTTCTTCTGGGAAATGTGGAATTACTATTCCTATCCCAAATGGATCTACGACGTTGCATGGGGGAACTGGCTGCACATTTTTGAAATGCCTCTGCTGGGATACGGCGGCTATCTGCCTTTCGCACTGGAGCTATACGCGCTTTACCATTTCGTCACCGGATGGCTCGGCGACAAACGAACCAATTACATAAAAATCATGCCTGAATAGAAGAAACCTTCTTCAACGCATCGGGTACAAGATTGAAGGCGCGTCCGAAGCCGGCGACAAAACGTCCGTTTTTGGGCGTGATTTTCCACAAGTTGAAATCGCCCAGGCTGAATAGTTGCTCCGCCTCCGGGAAACGTTGCAGATAGAGGTCCTTAATGCGAGCATAGTCCGGTGTATTTCTCGTTAACACCTCAGCCATGCCACGGATGGACACGCGGGCCAGGGTC
>JBKPQD010000088.1:0-2468 GCA_046733915.1 Chloroflexota bacterium | reverse complement strand
CATTAAACATAGGCAAAAAAACTTCTCCATTTGCACCGCCAAACTATTTGTATTTTGTCAAAGATGGTTGGCATCCATTGACAGGCCTTATCTACTGGTTAAGTGGAACTGAATGTGAACGATATGACAATGTTGATCAGGATCTAGAAAGTGTAAGTCAATACTTGAGAGTCAACGTTGACAAACTTCTTGATCTATTCAAATCTCCGGAGGATTTCGAGAGCAAACTGCAATACTACAGGAATTTGCATAAGGATGAACAAATTACTGTAGAAAAACTTCGAGCAGAAAGAGCCAGGCTACATGCCTTGGGACAGGACTCCTCTGTCGAAGCAGCGATTGCCAGCTTACGTGGAGGTAAAAAATGAACAATCCAGGTATTGATCTAAAAGTTTGGGAACAGCTTAAAAAGAAATGGGACGATCTGAACGCTAGTGGTCATAGTATCAAAGTCGAATTCAAATTAATTACTGATCCCAATGATGAAAATAAAGTTCTATTAATTGACGTAATCCAAAATATTGATAATGAAATGGTCACAGAAACCGTACAAAAGATTTCCCGGGAGGCATATCCGGTCTTGGGACTTGATGGACTTTCGATGGAACGCCTAGTAGCTGCCTATAAGGAAAAAATGAAGAAATTGCACCGACAAGCAGGAGGCAAGCGTGATTCTACTTTGGTAGTGACGATGTCCCCCAGTTCCGCTACATCGGGCGAGGTAATCGCAACATTAGAGGAAAACGATTCTAATGCGAAGAACAGCGTGTTAGTTAACTACATTCATTATTACATCCTGAACGCGATGCGAGAGAAGATGGTTCAAATAGTAGGTGATAGTTGGAGCAAAGTAAAAGCTGTCTATCGCCGGGAAGAACTTGAGTTCTATTTCGAATATTAGTTCTTTAAGAGATTTATGTAAGTCAGGCATGCAGCCTAACACTTTCAAACTCACACTAAGTTTGGCGAGATATCCCGTCACCCTGAGCGGTTGCTACGCGACAAACCCGCTCTATGAAGGAGCTTTCACAATGACCTTTCTACGCAGATACGCTGCCTTTACACCGATTTTGCTTATTCCCGTCCTGGTTTTCGCGGTCTGGCTATTCCCTGCTTATGGAATGGTACTCCTAATCATTTCGCTAAGTTTTGGGCTTTTCGTTAGCAGCCTGATGATCATAAAAAAGCACCGAGAAACTTACCTTCACGGCAAAATTTCACGAGCGGTATTCCTCCGTAATGTCTGCCTGCATCTATCGGCAATCGTTATTACGATGCTTGCGTCAGCCTTGATCGGCGATTATCTGGGAAAAGTGGCAACCAGGCAAATGACCGACGATCTGACAAAATTTATAGCAGGAATCTTTGTTGGTTTGCTCGTCGGAATAACGATAGGTTTTTTCGTTCAGCGAATCGGAAGGAAATTAGTGCTCCGGGAATCCAGCTAGATAAATCATACGGCAAACTACCATCGAGATGTCGCAGCCTCATGAAAAAAAGCAATTCCCCATCTTTCCTCAAGGCATTTTGGCAATTATTTAGAACGATCGTATTTTCCGTCCTGAGCGGGGCAGTTACCGGTGTACTGGCAGCCGTGATCCGTTCCGTTTTCAACATCGAACGCTGATCCACGTTTCCTGTAGCGCATCATTCAGTAAATTTCATGATGTGATTCCAGCCTGCAAAGCAATTCAAAACGTTTACGGATTCATGAGACAAGCGGTCAATGAAAACTGCGAAGGCTTATCGTCTTCGCAGTTCAAAATGCAGGGCAGGTTTCGAGCCTGCCCTGTAGATTTACGGCTCGCAGCGTTCCGTTGAAATTTGTCTTTTTAACAGAGCTTACCTAAAGCTGTTGATGAATGCCAGGACGTCTGGCAGATCAACCCGGTTGGAGTAGGTGACACCTGCACAGTTGTCGTTGGTCACATACGAGTTCACTGCCAGCACGACATTGGTGCCTCCCAGCAAATCGGGACCACCGGAATCGCCGAAGCAGGTTCCACCTGTTCCCGCCGAAGGATTCGCTTCCAGCTTGATAAATTCGGTGCTCTGGAGATTGTTGCTCTGAACCAATACGGTCGGTGCGTAGTAGCGTGTGAATAGGAACACCTGCTGCGAAGGACCACCCCCCCGCACAAACCCCTGCACGCCATACCCAACCAGGTCCACCGCCGTACCCATGGGTAAGGTGTCGACGAGCCCCGCCGAAGGCAAAGCCGCGAACCCACCGGGATTGGCACGTTTATTCAGGGTAATAACGGCTACGTCGTGCGAATCAAATCCCGGCAAGCCTGGACCGCAGCCAACGCACCAATTGGGATGCGGATGAAAGGTACCCTCGGTGAAATCATGGGCCAAACTGAATGGAGGCTCCGATTTATAGGAGACGTAGACCGGACGGCTGGGGTCGAAGCAGTGGGCAGCGGGGTAGTGGTCCAAACTAAACTGATGCAAGACATCCAAGG
>JBKPQD010000087.1:0-3471 GCA_046733915.1 Chloroflexota bacterium | reverse complement strand
GTCGTGGAGTGGACGGCCATGACACTTCCCATTCCACGACCGGACCATAGGTATTCATCAATTCATTTTGCTTATCCACTGCAAATCCCATCGCAATCGCCGTCTCAAATGCCCGCGGGTGTGTGCTGGTCACCACGCTGTCGAATGGACCCAGGTTCTGCCCAATCCGCCGCGCCAGCGTCACGCCCTGCTGGGACAAATGATCGCCCGGCTTATGGCGAATGGAGTGGCGTCGAATCTCAATCGTTTTCATCTCTAATCAGGCTCGGCAACAGCGCGTAAAACTCCGTTGCTTTGACCATGTCATCGAGCGGAACACAATCATTTGTCGTGTGCGCGGTTTCTTCGTCGCCGGGACCAAAGCCAATCGAGGGGATACCCGCTTTCCCTGCCCAGTAGATACCGTTGGTCGAGAAATTCCACTTCCCGCTCGGGGCTTGTGAAAGACCGATACGTTCCCGCGCCTGCTGTCCCGCCTGGACGAGGGGATGCGTTTCGTCCAGCGCCCACGCAGGGAAGTACTTATCGACAGGGAAGACAAACCCAGTGTAGGAAGGTTCTTCATAAAAGAGCTCTTCCACCTTCACCGTGTCGCGGAACTCGTCTGGGATCAATGCCTCCACCTGTGCCTTGACGTGCTCCTTCGTTTCACCAAAGGTCATACGGCGATCGATGAAAATTACTGCCTCGTCGGGCACCGCATTGATCGAAGGAGTCTTGACCTGCATATCGCTGACCGTGATCTTGCCATGCCCTAAAAATTCGTGATCACCCAGCGTTGGCTCCAGGTCGCGGATGCCGGCGATGACCGGGAGTAATTTGTAGATGGCATTATCGCCGAGGTGATTGGAAGCCGCATGTGCGGATTTTCCTTTTGCAGTGACCTTCATCTCGAGGCGTCCCTTGTGTCCGCGATAGACCTGCATCTTGGTCGGTTCGCCGATGACAACAAAATCGGGCTTCACTTTCGGATCGACTTCCACGAAGGTATTCGGGGCGATGCCATCGCACCACTCTTCCATATTGCCGAAATAATATGCTGTCCAACCCTCGAGCAAGCCGAGATCCTTGGCGATGGCAAGGCCATAGATCATGCCCGGCGTAGAACCCTTTTCATCGCAGGCACCGCGCGCATACAAGATTCCATTTTCCACCTTGCCCTGGAAGGGATCCCATTGCCAGGAACTTGGGTCACCGATGCCTACTGTGTCAATGTGCGAGTCATAGACGATGACGCGCTTGCCCGAGCCGATCCGCCCCATGATATTGCCCATCTTGTCAAAGCGGACTTCTTCAAAGCCAAGCTTGTTCATCTCGGCAGCAATGCGTTCGCCCACTTCCTTTAATTGGGATTCCATCGAGGGGATGGCGCAGATTTCGCGCATAAATTGAATAATATTTTCCCGGCTGTTCTCAACCCGGGACTTAATTTCTAAAACAGTATTGTTCATAATACTCCTTGGGGCAATGTTTCAAATTTGGAGGTCAAAACATTCGGTGTTCCAACCTTAACGGTCCATGGTTTATGAAGTTCCCACACGCCGGTTGACGTGGAAATGGAAATATCCCGGGATGAAGTAGCTCACCGAATAATCGAGCACCTTACCCTTAGAATCATATAATTGCGATTCAAAGCGCAGCAGCACATCATCGCGTTGGATCTCGAGCGGCTTTGCCACCTCCGCCGAGGCATTGGTCGCGCTGATCGCGGCGCGCGAGACCTGCAGGTCACAGCCAGAGCCGATCAGGAAGTCCAGTACGGAGCCGCGGAATTCAGCAGGCAGGTTTCCAGGTTTGAGGATCGCCTCGGGCAGCGAGTCGATCAGGTAGGCTACCGGCCGCCCATCGGCGCGGATGACGCGGCGAACGCGCGTGATATGGGTGCCTTCCTCGACGCACAGGCTGTCAGCAGTCTTTGGGTCTGCGTCGACCTGTTCTACCTGCAGGTCGCTAATCGAGACCTGCAAATTTAAGCGGCGCGCCATGGTATCGATGCTCTCCAGCACCTCGAGCCCGGCGTCGATCACATCGAACTTGCCGACTACATATGTGCCGGAACCCTGGCGACGGCGGATCAGGCCCTGGGTCTCAAACGTACGCATCGCTTCACGCAATGTGGCACGTGATACTCCCATCTGTTTTGCCAAATCGGGCTCGGACGTGAGTCGCGAACCCGCGGGCGTGTTGGCGATTAATTTCGCCAGATCGGCTTGCAGGCGTTGAAACGGAAAATTAGCCATTTATTCCTCCACTAGCGGTACAAACTGAAATGTTGTGACATCGACCAGACCTTTGTCTGAGATACGCAGCTCGGGGATCACCACGAGCGCGAGTAACGACAATTGCATATTTGGGTTATTCAACCGGCAGCCACAGGCCTCGAAGCCCTTCAGAATCGTCGCTGCTTTCTTGGCGACGACATCCGCTTTTTCGGTGGACATCAGGCCGGCGATCTTCAGCTCGACCTGACCGATCACCTTGCGATCTTTTACGACGATCTGCCCGCCGCCCGCTCGGGCCAGGCTGTTGGCTGCCACCGCCATGGATTCGTCATCCGTGCCGACAACGATCATGTGATGGCTGTCATGCGCCACAGTGGACGCGATCGCGCATTTCTCGGTGAACCCAAATCCGCTGACCAGTCCCCGCATCATCTTACCGGTTCCCTTATGACGTTCGACGAGAACAATCTTGGCAATGTCGCGCGATAGATCTGCTGTAATTTCACCGTGATCCGGTTGAATATCGAAGGTCAGATGTTTTGTCGGCGCCTGATTCTCAATCACACCGATCACATTGACCCTTACTTCTGACTTTTTACTCTTTAAGGTAATTTTGAAATCTTCTGCCTTTAGTGGTCGCCTCAAATGGACGGAGGCCGTCACCCAGGAAGGATATCTGGTTCGCGGCAGCCTGACTATCAGCTCGCCCTGCTCGGCAATGACTTGTCCTTTTGCGATCACCACATCGGCACGAAAATTATTCAAATCTTTTACCAAAACTACATCCGCCCAGCGACCGGGGGCGATCATGCCCATTTCCTTGGAAACACCGAAATGTTCGGCGGTGTTGATCGTCATCATCTGAATCGCGGTCACGGGGGGCAGTCCTTGTGAGATAGCGTGGCGCAAAACGCGGTCCATGTGCCCATCTTGCGTCAATGTTTGCGCATGTGAGTCATCGGTCACCAGGATGAAGCGCCGCGGGTCGAGACCGAGATGTGTGATTGCGCCGACCTGGGAAGCAACGTCGTACCAGGAGGAGCCATAGCGCAGCATCGCCTTCATCCCCTGCCGGACACGTTCTACCGCATCCTCGAGATGAGTGCCTTCGTGGTCATCTTCTGCGCCGCCTGCAACGTATCCATGAAATGGGAGGCCGAGATCAGGCGAGGCGTAGTGCCCGCCAATGGTCTTCTTGTGTGCGTGCGTGATAGACATCTCTTCGAGCATGTTCTTATCGCCCATGAAC
>JBKPQD010000086.1:0-2171 GCA_046733915.1 Chloroflexota bacterium | reverse complement strand
CACCTGGGAACGCGCAACGCTACGTCCAATTGCGTGCCCCGGCGAGAAAGGACGCCCCGCTCATCGATTTTTTTCCAGCCGGCTGTACTTCGTCGAGGACCAGGATCCCACCTGGCGCGCCAACAGCAGGCCGATTCTGCCAGACCAGCCTTTGCCCGGCAGTTGCCTCGCACTGCTCTACATGGGCACGATGGACTTTCAACAGGGTTCCATCGAAATCCATGAATGCGCCAGGCCACGGATTAAAAGCGCGCACTCGTCGTTCCAATTCGTTGACATCATGGGTGAAGTCGAGCCGTCCCTCTTCCTTCTTCATCATCGGCGCGTAGGTCATGCCTTCTTCCGGTTGGGGCATTGGTATTAATTTACCGGATAAATAATCCGGGAGTGTTTCGAGGAGCAGGTCCGCACCCAGCCGGGATAATTTTTCTAAAACGGAACCGGCCGTATCGTCTGGCATGAGAGGCATCGAGCGCTGGCTAAGAATGGGGCCAGTATCGAGGCCCACATCCATTTTCATGATTGTGACGCCTGTCTCCTCATCCCCATGCAGGATGGCGGCGTTGATCGGCGCTGCGCCGCGCCAGCGAGGCAACAAAGAGGCATGCACATTGATACATCCATGAGGCGGCAGTTCCAACACATCCTGGCGAAGGATTTGACCAAACGCGGCGACCACGACCAGATCCGGACTCCAAACGCGCAATTGTTCCATAGCTTCTGGCAATCGCAGCTTTTCCGGCTGCATCACAGAAATGCCTAACTCCAGGGCGAGTGTTTTCACGGGCGGCGCTTTGCGTTCGCGCCCGCGTCCAGAGGCGCGATCCGGCTGTGTCACAACCCCGACAACATCATATGTCTTTGCCAGCGCCCGTAAGGTTGGCAAGGAAAAATCCGGTGAGCCCATGAATACGACTCTTGTCATGAGGGCATTGTACCAGCACTTACGATTCCAAAATGTGTTTGCGTTTTGCTATCATTGGTTGTAAAATAACGAAAATTCAAATCAGATTATTTCGGAGGAACTCATGTCACAAGAACCAATGTCTGATATCACCAGTGATGACAAACTCTGGGCTGCGCTCGGTTACGTCATCCCGGTCATCGCTCTTGTTGTTCTCTTCATGGAAGACAAGAAGAACCGCCCGTACATCAAGTTCAATGCCGTGCAGTCTCTTGTGGTAACGGTGATCCTCTCGATCATCTCCACTGTGACATGTGGTTTTGGCGCCGTGCTCTTCCTCGTGATGCTATGGTGGGCGTATCAGGCATATATGGGGCAGGATGTCCGCATCCCGATGATCAGCGACTTCATCCGCAATCAGGGCTGGGCATAAGTTTTGTTCTGTAAATGGAAAAGTCCACACGAATGTGTGGACTTTTTATTTTAATTAATATGAGTAGATGCCTGCTTACCCGTGTTATGGTCCCCAGCGCGGCTGATAATCGCAATAATCATTGTTGGTCAGGCGGCGCAAATCTGTGCCATCGACTCGGATGATATAGATCTCGCAACCATGATCGTCACGGGGATGATCGAAGTAGGCCGTAAACACGACCCATTTGCTATCTGGCGAAAACGCGGGACCCTGGCTATTCCCCCCGCTTGGAGTCAATTGACGCACGTTCGAGCCGTCCGCGTTCATGATATAGACTTCGCGGTGCCAGGATTCTCCAGAGTACGTCACAATGTATTGCCCATCCGGTGACCAGTCGCTGCGCCCGCGGATGGCAGGTAAATTCGATACTTGGGATAATTGCCTGCCATTCACGTTAATTGTAAACAGTTGGGTGAGGCCACTCATATTTGCGGCAAAGAGGATGCGTTTTCCATCGGGTGACCAGGTTGTATCCCAGCCCTCGAGCTGGGCAATATTTCCCACATTGTCCCCGTTTGCATCCATCAACATCAACTGGAATTGATTCGTGTTCGGGTTACTGCGCGTGAAGACGATCTTTTGTCGATCGGGGGAGAATTCGGGGGAGGTGAGGATTCCAATTCGATTGGTGAGTCTCACTTCCGTGCCATCGTTGACATTGATGTTGTAGATCTCGTAGACATTTGCTTCCCGAAATCCTGCATAGAGGACGTTCGCTCCATCCGGCGAGAGGGAGGGATAGAAATGCTGCTGATTATCCTGCGACGTCAACCTGCGAAATCCACTTCCATC
>JBKPQD010000085.1:0-1341 GCA_046733915.1 Chloroflexota bacterium | reverse complement strand
TTCGATGTGCGGCATCACTTTAGGAAGTTCGGCGACCGCGTCCATCAGATCTTCGCCGAAGTAATTCGGGTGGGAGGTCAGGAACCGAATCCGTTCGATGCCTTCCACTTCATGCACGACACGCAATAAGCCTGCAAGATTCGGCCCATTCGGGATGTCCTTGCCGTAACGGTCTACGATCTGACCGAGCAGGGTCACTTCCTTGACGCCCTGCGCGGCGAGTGAGCGGATCTCGGCGACAATATCTCCCACCGGACGGCTGCGCTCGACGCCACGCCGGAACGGGATAATACAGAAGGTACAGGCATGGGAGCAGCCATACACCACCGGTACGTGCGCGCTGACGAGTTGTCCGCGCTCGTGCTGCGGCAGAATGAGCTCATCGTCCATCATCAGGAAACGCCGCGTTGTCTCGGAATCTTCCATCGAGCGGATTTCGCCCTGACTCAAAAACGAGACCAGTGGTCCGGGGTCCGAGGGGGGCGAAAAGACGTCCACATAGGGGAGCTTCTCGCGCAATTTCTCCGCGCCGCGTACGCCGACAAGACATCCCATCAGGTTGATGACCAGGTTGGGATTCTGCCGCTTTAACGGGAGCAGACTGGATAGACGCCCGAGCGCCTTATCCTCGGCGGATTGACGCACGACACAGGTATTTAAAACGATAACATCCGCTTCTTCGGCTTTATCGGTAAAGCTGTATCCCAGATGCTCCAATGACGAGCCAACCCGCTGGGAGTCGGCGACGTTCATCTGGCATCCTTCGGTCCAGATATGGTATTTCATAGGATGCCGATTATACCAAGTGTGTCCAAATTCGTATTAAACTCTGCTACTCGCCAGACCATACCTGTTTCGATCGTAACCGCCGGCGAATCTTGAGGCGGTTTTGGATAAGGCTTTGGAGTACGTCTTTCATCTTTTTCTCGCGCCCGAACGTAAAATACAGCAAAATAAATGCTGAAATGACAAGAACGATAGCGAGAGAGTCGCCGATTCCTTCTATGATGGGAAGTACCGGCTTATAGTTCAATTTCACCGCTACAAGCTGATTGATATCCGCCCAAAAGGAGGGAAGAATCAAGATGGTTAGCGTCAAAGATACGGCTGCCAGCACCTTCGACATGCGGGCATCATTGTCGTTGCTCTTTTCAGATAAATCGGCCAGATATAACTCGTCAATGTGATTGACGAATTCGACCGTGCTGTCGATATTGCGTTCAATATGTTGTAAAATGCGCGGTACCCCCAGTTGACTCAAGAGATAATCTGCTTTCGAAATGGCAAAATCTGCCCGGCTCCACAATTGCGGATGGGAGAGGCTTTCACACAGGGCCGCCT
>JBKPQD010000084.1:0-6137 GCA_046733915.1 Chloroflexota bacterium | reverse complement strand
AACATCGGTTTGAACGACAAAGTTGTAGAAGGATTAACGAAATTAACCGGAAATGCGCGCTTTGCGTGGGATTCTTATCGAAGACTCATCGAAATGTTTGGCGAGACCGTCTTCAACCTGGATGACGAAGTCTTTGAACATCCATTCGCGGAGTACAAAGAGAGAAAAGGTTATAAACTTGATACCGAGATGACCGCTGAAGATTGGAAAGAGCTGGTTTCCATCTTCAAAGATGTGTTCAAGAAGAACCTTGGTTTTGAATTTCCCCAGGATGTCTATAAACAGCTCGAGCTCGCGACCAAAGCCGTCTTCGAATCGTGGAACGGAAAGCGCGCCATTGCCTATCGCAAAAAGGAGGGCATCTCGGATGACCTCGGCACCGCTGTCAATATCGTGACGATGGTCTTCGGCAATATGGGCGACGATTCGGGTACGGGCGTGGCCTTCACCCGCAATCCATCCACCGGCGAGAAAAAGATGATGGGTGAGTATCTACTGAATGCCCAAGGCGAAGATGTGGTTGCCGGTATCCGGAATGCGGATCCAATCGAAAACCTTTCCCAGAAAATGCCCAAGGCGTATAAGCAGTTCATGGATATCACGGGCAAGCTCGAGAAACATTACAAGGACATGCAGGATGTTGAGTTCACGATCGAGCGCGGCAAACTCTGGATGCTCCAGACTCGGAATGGCAAGCGCACTGCCAAATCTGCGGTCAAGGTCGCCGTCGATATGGCAAATGAAGGCTTGATCACCAAGGAACAGGCTGTGCAGCGCGTCACACCAGATAACGTCGATTCCCTCCTTCACCCGCAGTTCGATGAAATGGCGATGAACAGTGCCGAAAAGGATGGTACATTCTTTGCCAAGGGCGTGAACGCCTCCCCCGGCGCGGCAGTCGGACAAGTTTATTTTGATGCGGATACGGCTGAGAAGATGTCGAAGGAAGCGAAGCAAGATACCATTATGGTGCGCCCGTTCACCAAGCCAGACGACGTCCACGGCATGATCGCTTCGAAAGGTGTGCTGACCAGTGAAGGCGGCGCGACTTCCCATGCAGCGGTAGTGGCTCGTCAGTTCGGTATCCCGTGCGTCGTTGGCGCATCCGCGATCAAGATCGATCTCGAGAAACGCGTGATGAATGTAGATGGAAAGACCGTTAAGGAAGGCGACTGGATTTCTGTCGACGGAACAACCGGCAGAGTGTTCGTCGGCAAAATTCCCACAACCGCCCCATCTCTTGAGCAGCAAACCGAACTGCTCACCCTGCTGAAGTGGGCGGATGATATTTGTGCCCGCAAAGACGTCCGTGAAGCGACCGCCAAGGGTTATCCCACCCGTGGTCTGCAAGTTTGGGCAAACGCCGATTATCCCAAGGATGCTCAGCGTGCCCGGTCTTACGGCGCGGTCGGTATTGGTCTCTGCCGCACCGAGCATATGTTCTTTGAACCCGAGCGTCTACCTATCGTCCAGCGCATGATTCTCTCTGGGACGAGTGAGGGACGTACCGAAGCTCTGAACGAGCTGCTCCCCTACCAGCGTAAGGACTTCGACGGTCTCTTCGAAGCGATGAATGGCTACCCGGTGATCATTCGCTTGATTGACCCGCCGTTGCATGAGTTCATGCCCGACGAGGAAAAACTTCTCGAAGATGTGATCACGATGCGCATCAAGGGTGAAAGCGATGGTTTAGCTGAAAAGCAAAATCTTTTGAATGCCATCAAGGGTATGCACGAATCCAACCCAATGATGGGTATGCGCGGCGTCCGCTTGAGTATCTATATGCCAGAGATTGTGGAAATGCAGGTGCGCGCTATATTTGAAGCCGCAGCAGACTGCACACTGCGCGGAATCGTTGTGAAGCCGGAAGTGATGATTCCCCTGACGGGTACGGTGAAGGAGCTCGAATGGATCCAGCCGAGACTGGAGCGCATCGCCGCCGCCGTGATGGGTGAAAAGAAAGTCAAATTCGAGTACAAGTTCGGGACGATGATCGAGATCCCCCGTGCGGCTGTGACTGCAGGCGAGATTGCCAAACGCGCGGAGTTCTTCTCGTTCGGAACGAACGACCTGACACAAATGACCTATGGCTACTCCCGCGACGACGCCGAGCGTAACTTCCTGATCACCTATCAGGAGCAGGGGATTCTTGAGAAGAATCCCTTCCAAGCGCTAGATCGCAGTGGGGTAGGCAAACTCATGGATTGGGCCATCTCCGAGGGTCGCAAGACCCGCCCTGAGCTGGAAGTGGGTATCTGTGGTGAGCATGGTGGGGACCCCAGCTCGATCGAGTGGTGTCACATCATCGGCAATAACTACGTTTCCTGCTCGCCATTTCGTGTGCCGATCGCACGACTCGCTGCGGCCCACGCAGCCCTGAAGTACCGTCCTGCCAAGGCGCAGAAGGCAACTGCTCCGAAGAAGAAATCTCCTGTGAAGAGAATGATCAAGAAAGTCACAAGAGCAAAAGCAACCAGCTAGAAAAGTACACAAAAAGGCGCACCGTCCGGTGCGCCTTTTTCATACGAATGTTTATTGAATGGTGACAACTTGTCCAACATAGATCAAATTTCGGTTGGTAATCTGCGGGTTGAGAGCTAACAAAGCCTCTACAGTGGTACCAAATTTGTTGGCGATGATGCGGAGTGTGTCACCACGCTGGACCACGTAGGTAGTCACACCGCCGGGGATGCTGATCGCCTGCCCCACGTAGATCAAATTCGGGTTGGTAATCTGCGGGTTGGCTTTCAGAATTGATTCGACAGTCGTGCCAAACCTTGCTGCGATGATGCGCAGGGTGTCACCTCTCTGGACCCAGTAGGTCTGTCCAGCCGGAGGGGGCGGAGGCGGAGGGTTTTGCCCGGGCGCCACGGCGTAAATATTCAGACGCTGACCTTCATAGATCAAGTTCACGTTCGTGATACTTGGGTTGTTCGCCATGATATTTTCCACGGTCGATTGGAAGCGGAGTGCCAGACCTTTGAGCGTATCGCCGCGGGCGACAATGTAGATTACATAGCCGCCATCCGTACCCAGAACCGTACCAGGCAGAAGAAGGGTCTGTCCGGGATAGATCAGGTTGCCGTTTCCGATCTCGGGGTTCGCTCGTTGCAAAGCCGAGATCGTGGTACCGCAGCGATCAGCGATCTTGCGTAAAGTGTCACCGCTGACAACGGTCACGCTCGTGCCACAGCTCGCTGCGAATGCTGCACTGGTTGTCGCAAACATGCCGAGCAGCATTGCCATAATAACAAATGATTGAATAAGCTTTTTGTTCATCGAAACCTCCATTTCGTTCAACTGAAGGTATGATGTAAAACATCGTTGAAAAGTTCCGGAAGAGTCGATTGTTGGTACTAAATTCCTACTCCGTGAGGTTAGATCGAAAGAAGGTCTGTACAAGTCCAAGCAACAGTATGGCTGAAGCAAGTCATTGCTGACTGAAATCTAGTTTTGACGTCGCACTTGCCGTTTCATCCACAAATGGCGGGCCGGGAAAGTGGATTATACTTACGAAAAATCTTCAGTCCACAACGCGGGGGATTGTGCCGCACTGATAAACACACTCGGAGAATGAAATGGACACAATCATAGAAAGCATCTCAGCACTCGAAATCCTGGATTCGCGTGGCAATCCAACCGTCGAAGTGGAAGTCACGCTCGCCGACGGTTCGTGGGGGCGCGCTGCCGTTCCGTCGGGTGCATCCACGGGCGTGCACGAAGCGCTCGAATTGCGTGACGGAGATAAGAAGCGCTACCTCGGCAAAGGCGTCTCGCAGGCGGTTGCCAATGTCAACGGCGTGATCTCAGATGCGCTTTTCGGATGGGACGCCTCAGAACAGAAAGCCATCGATGCCGAACTGCTTGCACTCGACGGGACACCTAATAAATCGAAGCTCGGCGCAAATGCTATTTTAGGCGTCAGCCTGGCAGTCGCCAAAGCCGCCGCAAATTCATTTGGCTTGCCGTTATACCGTTATCTTGGTGGTGTATACGCACACGTGCTACCGGTGCCGATGCTCAATATCTTGAACGGTGGTGCACACACCGCCTGGCAGTCGACCGACATGCAGGAATTCATGGTCATGCCGTTCGGCGCGCCGTCCTTCACCGAAGGCGTACGCTGGGGAGCGGAGATTTATCATGCCTTGAAATCCGTGCTGAAGGAAAAAGGATATGCCACCCTGGTCGGTGATGAAGGCGGATATGCGCCGGCATTAAAAGCCAACAGCGAAGCGATCGAAGTCATTCTTTCTGCGATCGAAAAAGCAGGATTCAAAGCCGGGCGCGGCGCCGATGTGGCGATTGCGCTCGACCCTGCCGCCTCAGAACTTTATGAAGACGATAGCAAGCTCTATAATCTGCGCAAGGAAGGCAAGAAACTGACCGGCGAACAGATGGTGGACTTCTGGACGGAGTGGATCGCGGACTATCCGATCGTTTCGATTGAAGATGGTCTGGCGCAGGACGATTGGGCATCCTGGCAGATGCTGACCTCCCAACTGGGCGACAAACTCCAGATCGTCGGGGATGATCTGCTCGTGACAAATCCTGAGCGTGTCCGCAGGGCGATCCAGGATCACGCTGCGAATGCTCTGCTCGTAAAAGTGAACCAGATTGGCTCGCTCACCGAGACCATCGAGGCTGTGGAAACCTGTCAGCGCGCCGGATGGCGTGCCGTCACGAGCCATCGCTCCGGCGAAACCGAGGACGCCACCATCGCCGATCTGGCGGTGGCGCTGAACACCGGTCAGATCAAGACCGGCGCACCGGCTCGTTCCGACCGTGTAGCGAAATATAATCAACTCATCCGCATCGAAGCGGAGCTGGGCGATACTGCAAAGTATGCGGGTTGGGATGCACTAAAATAAGCGAAGATGCTCCTTCGGAGGCGATACTCCGAAGGAGTTATTTTTTGGGAGGGATAGATGTCCAATACTGATCCTGTCGAACGCTACCTAGCGAATCGGCAAAGGGAAATTGATGGGGCGGCATTATATCGGGTATTAGCCGAGACGGAGAAGCAACCGCAGATGGCGGAGGTGTACAGCAAGCTGGCAGCCAGTGAGGAACGACATGCTGCCGCCTGGGAACGCAAACTCAGCGAAGTCCATGTTGACGTTCCGCCACGCAAACCCACTTGGCGCGCTGCCAGTATGATCTGGCTGGCGAAGCGTTTTGGTCCGCAGTTTGTGCTGCCGACGATTACGAGCAACGAAAAGGCAGACAGCCAGGCCTATGATGGCCAGGTTGATGAAGAAGCGAAAGAGTTTTCGACCGAAGAAAAATCCCACGCACGTCTGCTCGCACTGGCGTCTCAATCCCCAGGCGGTCTCTCGGGCGGATCGGTCGCGCAACTCGAAGGACGGCACAAAGCTGGCGGCGGAAATGCCCTGCGAGCGGCTGTGCTCGGCGCAAATGATGGACTTGTCTCCATTTTGAGCCTCACGATGGGCGTGGCAGGCGCGACGAATTCGAGACCCGATATTTTGATCGCAGGATTGGCGGGAGTCCTTGCTGGTGCAGGCTCCATGGCGTTAGGCGAATGGCTCTCCGTGCAGAGCTCACGCGAGCTGTATGAGCACCAGATCAACATCGAAGCCGAGGAGATCGCGGAGAATCCCGAAGAGGAGCGCGAGGAGCTTTCCCTGATCTATCAATCCAAGGGATTACCAGAGGATCGCGCCCGCGAGCTGGCTTATCATATGATGGCTGATAAAGACAGCATTCTCGATACACTGGCACGTGAAGAGCTGGGAATTGATCCCGAGGAACTTGGCGGCTCGGCATATGAAGCTGCGTTTACATCCTTCTTCCTTTTTGCCTTCGGCGCATTGTTTCCGATGCTGCCCTATTTCTTCATGGGTGGAACCCCGGCCATCATTCTGAGTCTTATTGTCAGCGCGGTCGGTTTGTTTATCATTGGCGCCGCAATTACGTTGATGACCGGCAAAAGCATTTGGTTCTCTGGCACGAGACAGGTAGTGGTTGGGATGGTAGCTGCCGCACTCACCTATGGTATTGGTAAATTGATTGGCGTTTCTATCGGATAAAAATTAAGGACGGGCACGAGCCCGTCCTTCCGATTTAAATCTGATTTGCATATTTATCTGCAAACAGGGCGGGCTGTCCGCCGG
>JBKPQD010000083.1:0-2636 GCA_046733915.1 Chloroflexota bacterium | reverse complement strand
ATGCCGCCGAAATAGAATTCGCCGTCCCGGCCCATGGCATAGGCACTGGAGTTAAATTCGTTGCTCTGCAAACCATCGCCCTCATCGAAGTTACGGAAGATCTTTGTTTCCGGATTGAAGCGGGAGATGCCAAAGTTTGTGCTCATCCACAGATTGCCTTTGGGATCTTCAAGAATGCCATAGACCACCCCATTGGGCAAACCGTCTTTTTCGAGGTAGTAGGTGAACGAATTACTTTCCGGGTGATACAGATTCAAGCCACCACCGCCGGTGCCTATCCAGATGCGCCCCTTTGCATCTTCATGAATCGCTTGAATGGCATCGTTACTCAGGGATGTCTTATCGTGTGGGTCGTAACGAAAACGCGTGAATTTTCCGGCTTTTGGATCCAGCCGGTTCAAGCCGCTTTCAAATGTGCCTACCCACAGCTTCCCTTCACGATCTTCCAAAATGGAGTTGACATACGGCCCGCTCAGGCTGTTGGGGTTTTCGACCTGCGGACGGTAATGGATGAATTTATTGGTCTCGCGGTCGAGGCGGTCCAGGCCGGCGGCGGTGCCTACCCAGAGATTGTTCTGTCGGTCGACGTAAACTTTGTAGACGCGGTTGGCGCTTAGGCTGGCGGGATCGTTCGGGTCGCGCTGGTAATGGTCGAAGCTGAAGGAATTGCGGTCGAAGCGATCGAGCCCATTCCGGGTGCCGATCCATAGAAACCCATCCTGATCCTCATACAGGGAAAGGATGTCATTTGAAATAATGCTGTTGGGTTTGGCCGGATCATTTCTGTAATGGATGACCTGGTTCGTGGATTTTGTGAAGCGATCCAAACCGAGATCTGTGCCAAGCCAAATATAGCCATCCGAATCGACGAAGATCGGCATGATGATGTTGGAGCTCAGCGAATGACTGTCCGTGGGATCATGGCGATAATAGGCGAAGTTGTCGCGTTGGCGGTCATATTTATTGGCGCCACCGGCATATGTCCCAAACCACAAGACGCCGCCACGATCCTCATAGATCGAAAGGATGTAATCACGGCTCAAGCTGCGCACATAGGTGGGATCGTTCCTGTAATGGATAAAGCGTTTGCCTGCCTCGCTCAAACGGTCCAGGCCCCTGTCGGTGCCGATCCAGAGGTTGCCAGTGCCGTCTATTTTCAGTGCAGTAATCATGTTGCTGGAAAGGCTTTGTTCGTTCTTGTCAGAGTGATAAAACCGTATAAAGTTTCCTGAATCGGGTTCAAACTTATTCAAGCCCAGCTGTGTGCCGACCCACAAGGAATTATTTTCTCCCTGCGTGATGGCGGTGACGTAATCGTCGCTAAGGGTGTTCGGGATTTCCGGGCTCGATTGGTAGGAAGTAAACGTGTTGCTCTGCACGTCAAAGCGATTGAGTCCGCCGACACTGGTGCCAAGCCAAAATATGCCTCGGTTATCCTGAAAAATGGCCGTGATATTTTTGCCGATGAGCCCACCCTCCGACTTCGAGGGCTCATGGGCATAATTTTTAAAGCTGTTGGTCTTCGGATCAAACAGGTCAAGACCGCTATGGGTGCCGACCCAGATCCGGCCGTCTTTATCCTTATAGAGGACATTGACGTGATTGTCGCTTAAGCTGGATGGATTCTGGGCATCGTGCACAAAACGCGTGAACTGCTGCGTGCCGGGGTCATAGCGATTGATCCCGCCCTGACCGGTGGCGACCCATATGAATCCTTGCTCATCCTCCAGGATGGCATTGATCCAGCGGTCGCTCAGGCTGCTGGGTACATCGGGGTCCGGCTTGAATGTTTTGAAGTTATAGCCGTCGTAGCGGTTCAACCCGTCTTCGGTGCCGAACCACATAAAGCCGCGGCTGTCCTGCAGGATGACGCGTACAGAGCTCTGCGACAGTCCCTGCTCGATGCTAATGTGGTCAAAGCGGAGTACGCAGTCACAGATCTCTGGCAGGGAGGCGGGAGCGACTCGGCTTGGAGCGGGGGGACGGCTGGTGGGCGTGGTAATTGGCTCGAGCGTGGCCGGGGGCGTTCCCAATCCCGCGCAAGAGGCGAGGATCACAATAAAAAGGAGTCCCCAGAGACGGGGAAAGACTGTCTTCATCTATTTGTTCTACGTTCCAGTATAGTATATCTGGTGTCCATTTTATTGGACAAATAAATTGTTTCCATACCCCTCCTCGGAGGGGTTTTTATACTCCGTGCACGCGGTCGAATGCCTGCTTCAGCACTGCCTCCAGAGGGAACTCAAATCATCATGCTGTGGGGTGTGAAACACACTTGCAGACGGATACTGAATTCTCTCCCTGAACGTATGATGTTGGTCAGGATTAGCCTGATTGCCGCATGAGTACCATACACCCGAGGTCTGATCCGAACTTCAGGTTCGATGGATGCGGCGCTGTGCAACCTGCTTTGCTTTCACAAATCTCCTCGCGAAAGCAATCCAAACCGAAGGTGAGGCGGATGCCGGGGCTACGCAACCTGGTATTCCGCCTCCCTCCATTATATAGAGATCATATAAGTAAAAGATGAAGGAGGTGCGCGTATTGAAAAGCAGCCACAATGCCTTCCAATCCTAAATTATTCTTTTTCAAGGAGAGAAGATGAAAATTAGAAAACTTTATTTGGTTCTCAGTCT
>JBKPQD010000082.1:0-5366 GCA_046733915.1 Chloroflexota bacterium | reverse complement strand
GGCGTGACCCGAAACATGGATCGGTGCGACGGCGTCATAAATGACATTTGCACCGCGCCGCAGCAAACGATTGATCGTTTTACTGATCGTTTCTTCATTGCCGGGGATGGGATGAGACGACAAAATCACCGTATCATTTGGTTTGAGGTCGAACTGCCGATTCGTTCCTGCCGATAGCCTTCCTACAATGGAGGATGGTTCGCCCTGCGAGCCAGTACACATCAACACTACTTTATGATTCTGCATTTGCAAAGCTTGCTCGAGAGGTACCAGCAGTTCATCGGAGATGTCAAGATAGCCGAGTTTACGGGCGATCTTCACGTTGTCGATCATACTCGAGCCGGCCAGCGCCATCTTGCGGCCATGTTTTGCGGCGGCGTCGGCCACTTGCTGGATGCGGGAGATGAGCGAGGCGAACGTCGCTACGATCACGCGTCCCGGTGCTTCGGTGAATACCTTATCAAACGCAGGTCCAATGACCATTTCCGAGGGGGTCCAGCCGGGGCGCTCGGCGTTTGTCGAATCGGACAGCAGCAGGTCCACCCCGCGACGCGAAAACTCCGTCAGCTTGGCATAATCCGTCGGCCAGCCATCCACCGGGGTGTGGTCGAACTTGTAGTCGCTCATGTGGACAATCAGACCCGCAGGAGTCGTGATTCCCAGTCCGACGGCATCCGGGATCGAATGACAAATGTGGAAGAACTCCACTTTGAACGGTCCAATCTCGATCGTGGAGCCGGCCTCTACTTTATTGAGCTTCGCTCTGCTAGCAGCATTGTTGCGCGTCAATTTGACTTCGATCAAGCCGATGCTCAGCGGCGTAGCATAAACGGGAACCGGGATGTCGTTCAAGACATGGTGGATCGCCCCAATATGGTCTTCATGCCCATGGGTGATCACAATCCCTACCACCTGTTTCGCTTTTCCGCGTAAATATTCGTAATCGGGAATGATGTAATCAATTCCCAACATATCGTTATGCGGGAACATGATGCCTGCATCGACAATCATGATTTGATTGTTGATTTCATAGGCAGTCATGTTCTTGCCAACTTCCCCAAGTCCGCCCAGGGGAATAATTTTCAATTTTCCTTGCTTACTCATACAAATTTATTGATCCTCACTTGTTACAAAAAGTTATTTATCCGCCGATGGCGGTTAAGGTCTGGGGTTTAATAAAAAATACCCTCGCTGACTCGCTCGCGGGGGTGACACCGTAAATCACTTGCGATTGTTCTCAAACAAATGGCGCTTTGGCGCCACGAAAGTCAAATCCAACGGACAAAAGTATAGCAGGGCAGGAGTGATTTGTAAAGCAGCCGCCAGTACCGTTAACGGAGCTTTAACAGAGCACACCTGGCGGAAAGGTATTTTCGCTTGTTTTTCGCTTGCTAATCAGTTGGTCAGTGCCTGCTGCTTGCCAATTATTTCTTTCTCGTTCTTTTCGTCCTTTCCATCATGAGATCGAATTCAATCTGCTTTTCTTGGATTTGCTTTTGGATTTCGATCCTTTTCTGGTTTTCACCGGTAGATTTCAGCAAATCCTTGAGTTCTGCAATTTCCTTCAATAATTGCACTTCCGGAGAGGTCATTCCCGCATTTTTCAATACCGACTGCGCTACACGGACATCTTCCGGCGTTTCAAAGTAGGAAGTCAAGTCAATCGGCTTGCCCTTTCCTGCGAGATTGTCGAACTCACCGCGCTCCTGGGCCTCTTTAATCAATGATTCTACCAGTTTATCAAATGACATAAGTTGATCTTCTCCAGTTTAAAACGATGATCTGAGCTTGTCTGGCATGCCCATAAAACGATATTGTAGGACCGGGCTTTTAAAAATGCCAGGGGAGTGGAAGGAGTAAGGGAGGCATGTCTTTCATTGCTCGATGAGTTTGCATTTTTGTAACTTTTTTCACACATGATCGTCATGCTGGCGTGGTGGAACGTACCTTGCGGGAGTACTCACAGGGATTGCTACAGGTGCGGTCCTTATGTCTTCGCCGAAGCCATGATGAGAAAAGAGACCAACACAATGAGACGTCTATCGAAACGTATGCTTGCTGTCATTCGACTGTTATTAGTCATTCTTATTCCATTTCTTAGTATATGGAACGTGAAGCCCGTTGTCCTTGCGCAGGCGCAACCACATCCCTTCAAAGAGATTCGCGCCTTATATACCGCCGAGTTCGGCGTTCCGAATCCGGCTGGTTTTACCTTTTTGCCCCAATCGAGCGGATTTCTTCTATGGGGATCACCGTCGACTAACCAACAAATTCAATTGGTCTCAAATTACGAGCATCCTTCAGATTCCTTGGTACTTTCAATGGCGGTAGAGTCCGCCGCTTTTGATGCTCAAACTAACAGTCTGTTTGTATTGAATCACAGCGTTTCTGAGTTACTGGAAGTAGGCCTGGACGAAAAGGGGTTGCCTGACGCTGCTGCCAAAAACGTTAAGAAATACAATACACGAGCGTATAGCCTTGAAAATCCAGGCGGAGTGGTTTTTGATCCTGCCGGTGGACGTCTGTTCATTTTGGATTTGCATGGACCGCGCATAATTTCGATCAACCATGATCCTGCAAATGGGTTTGACGGTGACACCGCCGCACAAAATGGAAATATCCAACGGTTAGATCTGGCGGAGCTGAAGCACACCCAGCTGCGTGGACTTGCTTTTAATCCGCAGAATGCGCATCTCTATACTGCAGCATCCGATGAACGCAAGATCTATGAGCTCGATCAAACTGGACAAATTGTCTCCATCCTGGATTTAGCCTCCTTGCCGTTGACGAACATCCAGGCGCTGATCTTCGCTCCCAGCGCGGACATGACAGATGATCCTGCGACGATGAACCTGTTTGTTCTGGATAGCGCCGTCAGCGAAACGCAAACCCCGCAGACGAGCTCTGGCCAAATCCTTGAATTATCGCTAGTGCCGGACTCTCTTCCCGTTGGAACCACGCTCCTCGGAACGACCCTTATCCGGACATTTTCTAGCTCGAATGCAGCCTGGAATCCTTCCAGCCCCGATCCGTCGGGAATCGATTATTGGCCTCTAACCGGCGGATTTATCCTCGACGATAGCGAAGTGGACGAAATGTCCAACTACTTCACCGGCAAGAATGTGTTCCTCTCTACGCTCTCGGGCACCTTAACCGGAACGTGCACCACGACGAATCTCTCGCACAGCGGATTTTCCAACGAGCCAACCGGAATTGCCGTGAATTCGGATAACAATCACATTTTCATATCTGACGATGATGCGCGTAAAGTCTTTGAAGTGCGGTTAGGCGCAGACGGCCAATACTGTACCTCGGATGATGCTATCGTCTCGGTGGCTACTACGACGGACACGGAAGATGTGGCCTACGGAAACAATACAGTGTTTATCTCCGGCGGTACAGATGCCGAAGTGTTCATGTTTAGCCTTGGTGCCGATGGACAATTGGGTGGTGGGGATGACGGTCCGGTAACCCATTTTGATACCGCAGCGCTGGGCTTTAGTGACCTGGAGGGTATCGATTACAACGACGATACGGGGACTCTCTTTATTGTAAGTACATCGACCAGTGATCGGTATTTGGGAGAAGTGACAACCTCTGGAGCGCTACTGCATGCCTATGACTTGTCATTCATGGGAACCGCCTACAACAGTCGCTCTGACGTGTCGTATGCGCCGGCGAGTCAAAATCCGGATACGAAAAGTATCTACATTGCCAGCCGCGGCGTCGATAACAATACGGACCCCAACGAGAATGATGGCAAGGTATGGGAAGTTTCTCTGACGACGCCTTCAACAGCAACGCCCACGTATACGGCCACACCTACCAAGACGGTCACTCCAACCTTTACGACGACACCCGTTTCCATGAATCCTTTCTATGTTTCTTTTGCCAGTAACGGAAGCGTCGCCGGTTTATCCTTTGCGGATGAAGATGTTCTGAAGTTCAACGGGGAAACTTGGAGCCTGTTCTTTGATGGCTCCGACGTTGGCGTGGGAGCTGCAGACCTCTTTGCCTTCGCACCGCTCGACGCCGACTCGCTCCTGGTGTCATTCGGTAATGCGGTCACGGTCAATGGCATCTCTGCCGGGCCTCAAGACGTACTTCGCTTCGATGCCACGACCCTGGGAACCAACACAGCAGGTACGTTTAGCATGTACTTGGATGGGAGTGATGTCGGCTTAGATACTACGGGTGAAAGCATCGATGCATTAAGCGTACTCGGTGACGGGCGAATATTGGTTTCGACGACCGGAAATCCGTCCGTACCGGGCGTGAGCGGAAATGATGAGGATATCTTGGCTTTCACATCCACATCTTTAGGGGATGTCACCGGCGGGAGTTGGTCCTTGTATTTCGATGGTTCTGATGTAGGGTTGGCCGACTCCAGCAACGAGGATGTGGATGCAGCAGATGTCCTCTCCAACGGAGATGTCTATTTGTCCACGCTGGGAGATTTTGCAGTAAGTGGCATATCCGGCGCAGATGAAGATGTATTCATTTGTTCGCCTACTTCTATCGGAATAACAACTGCCTGTAGTTATTCAGCTAATCTGTATTTCGATGGTAGCACCTGGGGTTTGGCAAGCAACGATGTTGATGCCTTCAATTTCTTAGCACTGGGCCCCATTCCCACGCCTACAATTACAAATACTCCTACGAGCAGCTTTACCGCTACGCCTACGAATACGGCCGGACCGACCCCCACGGCAACAAATACGCCCACCTTAGGACCAACTGCCACGAACACGCCGACGGCGACCAATACCCCCACCGCCGGACCCACCAATACCCCAACACCCACGTCGGCCGTCACCGACCTGATCTTCAAGGATGGCTTCGAAAGCGGCAACCTCTCCGCCTGGACGGCGAGCTCGACCAATGGCGGCAACCTGAGTGTGAGCGCCAACGCCGCCCTCGCCGGCAGCTTTGGTCTGCAGGCGACCTTCACCAACACCACCACCATGTTCGTGCGCGATGACACGCCCAACGCCGAACCGCGCTATCGTGCCCGCTTCTCCTTCCAACCCAACTCGATGGCGATGGCAACCGGGGACAACGTCACCCTGCTGCAAGCGCTGGATCCGAGTGGACAACTCGTCCTTGCTATTCAGTTCAACCGCAGCAGCACGAGCTACCAATTGCGTGCCCGCGCCTATGACAGCAGCCTGGCGAATTATGTCAACATTCCGTATGTCAACATCACGAATGCGATGCATACGGTAGAAGTGGACTGGGGCAACGATGGGCATCTGACGTTGTGGATCGATGGGGTGCAGCAGGGCAGCCTGACGGGGGTCAACAACAGCAGCTACAGCGTGGACCGGGTGCGGCTGGGAGCACCCTTCCTCTCCCTCAGTGCCACC
>JBKPQD010000081.1:0-3883 GCA_046733915.1 Chloroflexota bacterium | reverse complement strand
CTCATTGCCCCAAAAAATCAAAACGGTCTCTCCCTGTAAGAGGAATGCGACGGGTACCACAACGAAAGAGGCAAGCAAGTTGGCAGCTCGAATCGTAGTTGCCTGGACGGATATCACGATGGCAGACGACACCATTAGTACTGCATGTGCAAAGGTAAGCAACAAGATCAGTGCCAGCATGTAGGCGCTGGGGAACTGAACATCGCGACGCCCAACGAGAAATAAGTAAATTCCGATGGATGCGTAGCTGAAAACCAGGGGGGTGACGATCCCTACCAGTAATTTGCCAAGATAAAGATGGCGATCCTCCAAGGGTGAGCTGAGCAGCGGCTCAATCGTGCCGCGCTCTTTTTCCCCCACAAAGGATTCGAGTGCAACTACCAGCGTGAACGACAGAGGGAAAAACCCGATCACCAGAACTACGAACGGGATCAGGTTATCTAGAATCAGATCCCCCCCATATCGATTCATGAATGTGATCGCCTGCCGGGTTGTATCGTCGGCGATGAATGGAAATAGGCTCACAAGCAAAAGCATCGGCACAACGATCCGCCAATCGCGGAATTGGTCCACGAATTCGCGGCGCGCCACCATCCAGATTGCCTGCACATTACGCCGCATGGAAAGCTCCCTGCGCATCCGCCATCGTTTTGAGATAGACCTGTTCCAGTCTGCGCGGAACTTCTTGGAAGGAAACCAGCGGCGCGTTCTTTGCTGTCAGCGTGTGCACAAGCGTGGGATTGGCAAGCTGCGGCATTTCCACTTGGAAGCGCAGACTGGTGCCGTCCCGGGCGGCGAGGATGACGCCTGGAGGTAGTTCCAGCTCGCCGGCATCAAACTCACTGGCGAATTTCGCCTCATACTCAACGGGCCCGAGGACACGCCGTTTTAATTCATCCAGCGTGCCGTTGAGCAGGATTTTTCCGCGATAAATGATCGCGATCGAATCGGCGAGCGCTTCGGCTTCGGCAAGATTATGCGTACAAATGATGATCGTCCGCTGGGAGGATCGCAGGCGAGCGATTTCATCCCGGACCAGCCGCGCCGACTCGGGGTCCATGGCCGAGGTGGGTTCATCCAGCAACAGCACAGACGGATCATGCATCAATGCGCGCGCCAGCGCGAGCTTTTGCTTCATGCCTTTGGAATATTCACCGGAACGACGGCGTGCCGCTTCTGCTAACCCAAAATAATCAAGCAGATACTGACTACGCGCTTTCCTGGCTTGCGGATCCAGCGCGTAGACCTTACCGAAGAAATCCAGATATTCCTCGCCGGTCATGCGCATGTAAAGTCCATGCTGTTCAGTAAGCACACCAACATTGGAACGCACTTCCTGTGGATTTTTCGTCACATCATACCCAGCTACGCGCGCCCAGCCTCGGGTCGGCGTCAACAAGGATGTCAACATACGGACCGTTGTCGTCTTGCCCGCGCCATTTTGTCCCAACAATGCAAGAATCCGTCCCGGCTGCACAGACAGGGTCACACCATCCACCGCCCAGAAGTCGTTATTAAATTGTTTGCTCAAATCACTGGTTTCGATCATTCGTTACCTGTCCACTGGAAACGTCATCCAGCAAAGCATAGCATAGCCTATTAAAGGGTCAATAAGACAGCAGTCCTCAAATTCTACGCCCGCACAAAGGGCTTCGCTTGCGGGCGATGACGCAAAAATAACGCCACGGCGGCAGCGGCAGCCACAACCGCCATGACTGTCTGATTGATATTGATGCCATCCACCAACGAAGCATCGAGACGCAAAAAGTCCAGAAAGAAGCGCCCCACAGGATAGACGATCAGGTACAAAAGAAAAATGTCACCATTCTTCAGGCGATCCGCAAAGCGGCGGGAAAACCACAATAGCAAAAACATGTTGCCCAGATTCCACAACGCCTCGTATAAAAACAGAGGATGATAGTATTCCATGTTTTCGAAGCCGGCGAGGCGGTGTTGAGGATCGATATAGATCTTCCACGGCAAATTGGTTGGTGCGCCGTACAGCTCTTGATTAAAGAAGTTGCCCCACCGTCCGATGGCCTGACCAAGGGCTAATCCTGGTGCGGCGATATCGGCCCATTCCGCAAAATTAAGTCCATGGCGGCGCGTATACAAATACAGCACAATTGCTCCCCCAATCACCGCGCCCGGAATACCGAGCCCGCCTTTGCGAATGTTTAGCGCGTCCAGTGGATGGGTGAAGTACCAACCCGCAGTGATTCCCGAAGAAGGCGGTGGCGTCAGAATATGCCATACCCGCGCCCCGATGATGCCCCCGATCAACAGATAAATCATCAAGTCCCATACAATTTCCGGTTCATAGCCGCGACGCTTTGCTTCGCGCGTAGCAAGAAACGCTCCTGCGACTGCCCCCAACATTAAGATGATGCCGTAAAAGCGGATTTCCAGCGAACCGATGTAAAAGCCTTCAGGCATCTGTGCTCTCCAATTTCTTCAACTTCCTCTTCGCATGGAACTGATCTCGCACAAACCAAATGCGTTGCAGGGCGGTGATGTTGGCAAAGACAGCGATGATCCCCAGGCCGATGTACAGCTGGTTGAACACGAGGGCCGGCGCGAGAACAAGGTAACGCTCGACACGCGTCAGTAGTCCAACTTTCGCATGATACCCCAAGCCTTCGGCACGGGCTTTGACGTAGGAGACAAGGACCGATCCTGCTGCTGCAACGAACACCAGCAACCCCCCGAGTGGTTCTCCCAGGGTCAGAAAATGGTAGAGTAAACCACCATAAATAATCAATTCCGAATAACGGTCGCTGACGGAATCGACAAATGCACCGAAATCACTCGACTCCCCGCGCAGCCGCGCCATGGTCCCATCCAACGCGTCGATTGGAGTCATGAGCAACACGAGGATCGCACCGGTCCGCATGTTTCCCATGGCAAGGTAATAGGCGCCAATGGTATTGCCAAGCAACCCCAGCATCGTCATCATATTGGGCGTCAGCCCAAGGCGATTAAAAAATCCGCCGAGCGGATCGAGCACCCACTTGAACCATAATCTCAAGTAATCGGTGAACGTTTTTTTCTGAAGCATGTTTGTTTGGAAACTCTCCCAAGAATTCTGTATACGCAGACAGCCCGGCAATGATAACAGCAAAACAGACAAGATTAATGCTTGGATAGGGAAGAGTCTACGGTTCTTACGCGGCTAGAGTTCGCCCTGGGGTTCTTCTTCATCCAACGGACCGAGGAGCACGTCACGCTCTTTGCCCCCACCTTGCGAGGGTCCTACGACTCCCATCTCTTCCAGTTGATCGAGCAAACGTGCCGCGCGGGGATAACCAATCCGCAAACGCCGTTGCAGCAACGATGCCGATGCACGCTGACTCTGGCGAACAATGGAAACAGCTTTCTCAATCAATCCCTCATCTTCATTTTCTTCAGGTTCCGTCAACAGTTTTTCCCAGGGAGGGGCGTCGGTGACGGCTTCCGCATTTTTCTGCCAATGGGCGATGATCCGTTCAATTTCCATATCGGTGATCATGACGCCCTGGGCGCGGACCGGGTTCCCGACTTCGGGATTTAGAAAGAGCATATCGCCGCGACCCAGTAGGCTCTCGGCGCCAGTCGTATCCAGGATGACCCGGCTATCCACGCCGGATGCCACAGCAAAGGCAAGACGCGCCGGGAAGTTCGCTTTAATCAAACCTGTCACCACGTCGGTAGATGGCCGCTGCGTGGCAACGATCAAATGGATGCCTGTGGCACGTGCCATCTGTGCCAGGCGTACGAGATTATGCTCTGTCTGATCAGGGGCAGACATCATCAAGTCTGCTAACTCGTCAATGAGCACCACGATACGCGGTAGCGGCTCGCCATCTTTCTTGCGCGAAAGACGCTTGTTGTAGGTCTCCAAGTC
>JBKPQD010000080.1:0-2262 GCA_046733915.1 Chloroflexota bacterium | reverse complement strand
GCCGCTGCGTTCGGCCGTTTCTACGATTCTCTTGGCAGACTGATCAAGCACACGATGATCATACGCTTTGAGACGGATGCGAATTTTCTGCTTAGTCATGTCTGCACCTATTCAATAATTTTAGTAACGACACCAGCGCCGACGGTAAGACCGCCTTCACGGATGGCGAACTTGGAACCCTGCTCGAGCGCCACCGGCACGATCAACTCCACCGTCAGGTTGACATTGTCACCCGGCATCACCATCTCCACCCCCTCCGGCAGGGTGATGTTGCCGGTCACATCCATCGTGCGGATGTAAAACTGCGGACGGTAACCGGAGAAGAATGCCTTGTGCCGTCCGCCTTCTTCCTTCTTCAAGACGTACACTTCCGCCAGGAACTTCTTGTGCGGGGTCACGCTGCCCGGCTTCGCCAGCACCTGCCCGCGCTCCACGTCTTCCCGCTCAATGCCGCGCAACAGAATGCCGGCATTGTCCCCCGCCACCACTTCATCCAGTTCCTTGTGGAACATCTCCGTGCCGGTGATGACCGACGACCGCGTCTCGCGCAAGCCCACGATCTCCACCGGATCGCCCTTCTTGGCATGTCCACGGTCCACCCGCCCGGTGACCACCGTGCCGCGCCCCTTGATCGAGAACACATCTTCCACCGCCATCATGAACGGCTTTTCCATCTCGCGCTTCGGTTCGGGGATGTACTCATCCACCACCCGCAGCAGCTCCTTGATGCTCTCGTACTCCGGCGCATTCGGATCCGTGCTCGGGCTGTCCAAGGCAATCTTGGCGCTGCCCCGCACGATCGGCGTCGTGTCTCCCGGAAATCCATAGCTGTTCAACAGTTCCCGCAGTTCCAACTCCACCAGCTCCAACAGCTCCGGATCGTTCATCTGGTCCACTTTGTTCAAGTACACCACAATGCTCGGCACTTCCACTTGGCGCGCCAACAACACATGCTCTCTCGTTTGCGGCATCGGTCCATCCGGAGCCGCTACCACCAGGATGGCACCATCCACCTGCGCCGCTCCGGTGATCATGTTCTTGATGTAATCCCGGTGACCGGGCATGTCCACATGCGCATAATGCCGCTTGGCCGTCTGGTATTCCACATGGGCAATGTTGATCGTGATGCCGCGGGCTTTCTCTTCCGGCGCATTGTCGATCTGGTCGTATGCCCGAAATTGCCCTTGCCCCTGCATCGCCGCCACTTTCGTGATCGCCGCCGTCAGGGTCGTCTTGCCGTGGTCGATGTGTCCCATCGTCCCCACATTTAGATGCGGCTTGCTCCGATCATATTTTTCCTTCGCCATTGATGAATCTCCTTCTGATAATGAAAACAGTTATATTATTATTTCAAAATCTCTTGTGCGACGGTTTGAGAAACTGGCGCATAGTGATCAAATTCCATGTTGAATACACCGCGTCCCTGCGTTGCAGAACGGAGCTGTGTTGCATATCCAAACATTTCAGCCAATGGCACCAATGCCCGAATGGCCTGTGCGTTACCGGGACGGACTTCCATACCCTGGATCAAGCCGCGACGGCTATTAATCTGTCCCATTACATCGCCGAGATACTCTTCGGGCACAACAACTTCCACTTTCATCATCGGTTCCAAGAGGATAGGAGCACCCCTCTGCACGCCTTCCTTGAAACCCATCGAGGCAGCCAGCTTGAACGCCATTTCGCTCGAATCAACCTCGTGGAAAGAACCATCAAATAAAGTGACTTTTAGGTCGACCACCGGATAGCCAGCCAATACACCGCTTTCGGATGCTTCTCGCACACCTTTTTCAATTGGTGAAATAAACTCCTTGGGAATGGCGCCGCCTACGATCTTATTTTCAAAGACGATGCCGCTGCCACGCTCGCCCGGCTCGAGGGAAAATACAACATGACCATACTGACCATGTCCGCCGGATTGCTTGGCATACTTGTAGTTGACTTCTTTCACCGGTTTCGTAATCGATTCGCGGTATGCGACTCGAGGAGCCCCAACATTCGCTTGCACCTTGAATTCGCGCAATAGTCGATCCACGATGATATCGAGGTGAAGTTCACCCATTCCCCGAATAATCGTTTGCCCAGTAGTTTCATCGGAATTAACCCGGAAAGTGGGATCTTCTTCTGCTAGTTTACGGAGCGCTTCACCCATCTTTTCCTGATCGGCCGAGCTCTTCGGCTCGATGGCGATAGAAATAACCGGTTCAGGAAAGGTAATACTTTCAAGCACCAAGGTCTTGGTATCGCAAAGGGTATCGCCGG
>JBKPQD010000079.1:0-4147 GCA_046733915.1 Chloroflexota bacterium | reverse complement strand
GCGCGGCTAGCGATGGTCGCGCTGGCGATCGCGCCCATTGTGGTCTTTATTGCACTAGCGTTTCGCCGAATTGCACGTTATACGACTACTCAGGCTCGACGGGTGTTAGCCGAGGTCAACGCGAATGTACAGGAATCGATCACTGGTATCGGTGTTGCAAAAAACTTTCGTCAGGAACAACGTATCTACGATGAATTCACGCCGGTCAATGCCCAGGCGTATAGGCTTAGCCTGCGTCAGGGTTTGACCTTCAGCAGCATTTTTCCGATCCTGGGCACAGTTTCAGGCATGGGTGCGGCCCTCATAATCTACACGGGCGGCATGAGTGTGATTAGGGGGCAACTCTCGGCGGGTAATCTTTATTTGTTTATTGAGAGCATTAATCTCTTTTGGTTTCCACTGATCAGCATTGCATCCTTCTGGAGTCAGTTCCAGCTGGGTCTGGCAGCCAGCGAGCGAGTCTTTGCCCTAGTCGATGCGGAGCCACGCGTGGTACAGACTGGGGATCAGATTGCACCACGTTTGCAGGGACGCATTGAATTTCGCCATCTGGACTTTCGGTATACGCCGAATGAAAAGGTGTTGGAAAACTTTAGTCTGACGATACGAGCTGGTGAGACCCTAGCCTTAGTTGGACACACAGGAGCAGGAAAGTCAAGCCTGGGCAAGCTTGTCGCCCGTTTCTATGAATTCCAGGATGGTGAGCTCCTCATCGATAATCTGGATATCCGTTCCTTCAATCTGGACTCATACCGCAGACAACTCGGTATTGTGCCACAGATACCGTTCTTGTTCACGGGAACGGTAGCAGACAATATCAGGTACGGAACACCAAACGCAACGCAGGAGGAAGTAATTCGGGTCGCTTCGAGCGTCGGAGGTGGCGATTGGCTGCAAGCACTCCCCCAGGGGCTGGACACGTCAGTTGGGGAAGAGGGCAAAGGGATCTCGATGGGACAGCGCCAACTTGTTGCCCTGGCGCGGGTACTGCTTCAGGATCCGGCGATCCTGATCCTGGATGAGGCGACCGCGAGTGTCGATCCGCTGACGGAGGCACAAATCCAGGAGGGATTAAACATCGTCCTCCAAAATCGCACAGCCATTGTGATCGCCCACCGACTGTCAACGATCAAATCTGCTGACCGAATCATTGTGTTGCGTAACGGACAAATCCTCGAAGAAGGCGACCACGCTACGCTGATGACGCAAGGCGGGCATTATGCTGAACTGTATGACACCTACTTCCGCCATCAATCTTTGGAATACATCGAGTCCTGGCGTAAGGATTCTTTGGATATTCCTGCTGATTGATGTCTCACTCAAACAACTATGATATTTCCAAAGGACTATACTGAGCGTGTCTACGCCGGTGTGCTGGGTAAAATCATCGGCGTGTATCTGGGGCGACCGGTCGAAGGCTGGACGCATGAGCAAATCATGAGCATGTTGGGCGAGATCAAATATTATGTCAATGACCGTCATGACCTGCCTTTGCGAAACCACAAGCTTGTCGTCACCGACGATGATATCTCGGGTACATTTACCTTTTTACGCTCTTTGCCAGATTATGGCAATTCTATCGATCTGACTCCCGCTCAAATCGGCCAGACCTGGCTCAATTACCTGATCGAAAACCGAACGATTCTTTGGTGGGGCGGGTTGGGAAATTCTACGGAACATACCGCTTATTTGCGGCTTAAGGATGGTATTCGCGCGCCGCGTTCAGGTTCAATGGAATTAAATAGCAGGGTAGTCGCAGAACAAATTGGAGCGCAGATCTTCATCGATGGTTGGGGACTCATCGCACCCGGTGATCCGTCGCTGGCTGCTGACCTGGCTCGCCGTGCGGCAAGCGTCAGTCATGATGGCGAGGCGATCTATGGGGCGCAGGTGATCGCAGCAATGACTGCCCAGGCGTTTGTCGAATCAGATATCGATAAACTGATCAACGTCGCTATCAGCTTTATTCCAAGTGATTCGATCATCTACCGCATGATCGCAGATATTCGAGATTGGCACAGTGCTGAGAGCAAAGATTGGTACGCAGCCCGCGTAAAACTCGCCGCTCATTATGGCTATGATAAATATGGCGGCAATTGTCACATCGTTCCGAATCATGGCTTGATTATCCTGGGCTTGCTGTATAGCCAGGGCGAGTTCAACCGCGCTCAGACAATTGTCAACACTTCAGGGTGGGACACCGACTGTAACGCCGGCAATGTTGGCTGCATTCTCGGAGTGCGTAACGGCTTGGCAGCATTCGATGGCGACCTGGATTGGCGAGGTCCTGTGGCAGATCAGCTTTATCTTCCAAGTGCGGATGGCGGTCGGGCCATCAGCGACGCTCTGCATGAGACCGATTTCATCCTTCAAACCGCCTATGCTCTTCGCGGCGAAAAGTGGCTTCCCCCAAAAGGCGGAGCACGTTTTCATTTTTCCTTGCCCGGCTCGGTGCAGGGATTCCGTGCTCAGGATCAGTACAAAATCGAAAATACACATCATCCGACGGAACCAGCGCAAAGAGTTTTAACTATGCATTACAGCATTCGATCCAACAAATCGACAACTTTGCTGACACCGGTTTTTATCCCTCCCGAAGCCATGGACATGACAGGATATGGTCTTATGGCTTCACCAACTCTCTATCCCGGTCAGACCGTGCGCGCTGCCGTTATTTCTGATGAAAATAATGATGGCGTGATGGACGTCGGAATTCAATTACAAGTTTATGGTCGAGAAGATACACTCCAGACGATGAGCAGCCCACGAAAAAATTTACTTCCTGGCGAAACCGTTCATCTGGAATGGCAAGTCCCTGACTTGGGAGGAGCACCGATTGCGCAAGTTGGAATTTCGCTATCAGCGTCCCAATTTGGGCAGGGCGTCATTCATCTTGATTATCTTTCTTGGGATGGTTCCCCCAATGTCATTTTCCGCCGCCCTGCGCAACCAGGACAGATGTGGAAACGACAGTGGGTCAACGCAGCGGATTTCTTTGAAAGTGAGTTTGAGGATGCATTTCGAGTGATTCAGAATCGTGGGCGAGGGCTTGTCATCACAGGCACGCGTGAATGGAGGGATTACAGTGTGCAAGCGAGCATCACGCCGCATTTGGTTAAAGCCTTTGGTCTGGCGACTCGCGTGCAAGGGCTGGAACGATATTATGCCTTGTTACTCACCGAACGGAAGACGATCCAACTCGTCAAACGCCTGGATGGAGAGATTGTTCTTGGGGAACAACAATGTATTTGGGAATTTGGTCAGGCCTATGCTCTGCAGATCACCGTCAGAGGCAATCAAATCTCCGCTTTCTGTAACGGAATATTGTTTTTCAAGGTCGAAGACTCAGACCGTCCACTCGCATCTGGCGGGATTGCGTTGGTCTGTGAAGAAGGCCGCATCGGTACAGATAAAGTTTCTGTCAGCCCAGTGACTGTGCAGCTATAGGCATCAATCCTCAAGCTCGCCGGAGTCCAGCATATCCGTGATCCGTTTGAGATACGTGCGGTCACGGTCTTCAACCTCCGGGATGGTACGTGATGCCTCTTCATAAAAGTGACGCCGTCCCCGGCCCATTTTCTGTCCTTCGGCGGTGTGCCGATCCAGCGCGTATTCAGGGATGGTTGGCATCAGCTTGCCAGATGCGCTGGCATGGTGAATCCAATTAATCATCTCATCCGACGAGCGGTCTTTTTTGCACATGCAAAGATAACGCACCGCGTGAATTGCATAGAGTTTGCGTTCGCCCACGGCGCGATCGCAGGCAGCGGTCATTTCAAAGAGGCTCTGAATGAGCACCGGTGCAAGGACTTCTCCAAAACCGATATCTTCCACGGAAATCACTTTTAGACGCTGCCAGAGATAATCTTCCAGTGCCGGGCTGGTGATGGTCATTTCGTAAGCCAGGAGCGCCGCGTTTTCCGCGTGACCACGACGGATTTCCTTTTGTAAAGCGGAGATCACATGATCAGCCTGAAAACCATTGAACGTTTTTACATTTTCCCAGGGGTCGCGAGCAAGATCGGACATCTTATTCTCCTTCAGATGGATTGAGATAATCAGAAATGATACCGGCGAACATCGCCACAGTTGCAGGCATGCTCTGGATTTCCACCCATTCATCCGGAGCATGCGGATTGCCGCCGGT
>JBKPQD010000078.1:0-3192 GCA_046733915.1 Chloroflexota bacterium | reverse complement strand
ATGGATCTCATCCTGCGCGCCGATGCGGGTGAAGATCCGATCGACCAGGCCGATCCTGGCGGAATCGGCCGGGACAAACGATCCCATTTGCGCCATCAAGACGATCAATGCCGTCTGGCGCAGATACGTGGACTTGCCGGCCATGTTCGGTCCGGTGATCACACGGACAATCTCCCCTTGTTCAAACATGACATCATTGGGAATATAGCGCTTGCCATGCAGGCTTTGCTCTACCACGGGATGGCGCCCCTCATGGATCTCCAACCCGCTGCCTTCATGGACCTGCGGGCGCGTATAGCCGCCCAGGGCAGCGGTCTCTGCCAGCGCAGCGAGTACATCCAGCTGGGCAAGGGAGCGCGCCAGCTGTAGTAGCTTATAGGCAGATTTCGAAAGCGTCCCGCAGATTTCGCGGAAGAGGCGCAGCTCGATCTCCCGAATGCGGTCCTCGGCGTTGAGCACGAGCGTCTCGTATTCTTTCATCTCGGGCGTGATGAAGCGTTCGGCGTTAACCAGCGTCTGCTTGCGAATGTAATTCTCCGGGGCGCGTTCGGCCGCGCCGCGTGAGATTTCGATGTAATAGCCGAAGACCTTGTTGTATCCAACTTTTAAAGTCTTGATGCCGGTCCGCTCGCGTTCCACCGATTCCAGATTGGCGATCCAATCCCGGGCGTGTCGCGACGCCTCGATCACCGAGTCTAATTCCTGGGAATAGCCGCTGCGAATGACGCCTGTGTTTTGCAGGGTAGAGGGGGACTCATCGTCGATGGCGGCCTGCAAGATTGACAGCTCGTCGTTCATCATTTCCACGCTGGGCAGAACGACTTCACTTTTTTCGCTCATGATCGCCAGGATGGCCGGGACGCGTGCCAAGGTCTCGCGCATCGCCAGGAGATCGCGCGGCTGTGCCATGCCGGCCAAGACGCGGTTCACCAGGCGTTCCAGATCGGCGAGCGGCTTGAGTGCCGCGCGCAGCTCGGCGCGTTTCATCCCGTTCTCGCAAAAATGCTGTACGCCATTTTGTCGCTTTTCAATCCGTTTTACGTTCAGCAGCGGCTGGCTGACCCATTGGTGCATCAGCCGTTTTCCCATGGGTGTGACTGTCTGGTCCAGTGTTCCCAATAACGAACCCTTTCGATCGCCGCGCAGCGTTTCATCCAGCTCGAGGTTGCGGCGCGTGGACGCGTCCAACGTCATGAATTCGTTGAGGCTGTAGGTCCGCAAACTCGTCAAAAGCGAAAGTGACTCAGGCTGCGTATCTTTCACGTACTGGATAATTGCGCCAGCCGCGCGCGCCGATAAGCTATGCGGCTTGAGTCCAAAACCGTCGAGCGTGGAACTGTTGAAATGCGTCAGGAGGGTTTCAGTGGTTTTTCCGGGCTCGAACCTCCAGGCAGGAACTGGGGTTTGGTGCCCCTGCATGCCATCGTTCAGAGCTTGGTTGTCGGGAATCAGGATCTCGGCCGGGTGCAGGCGCGTCAGCTCGGCGCGCAAGGCTTCGAGTGGCAGTTCGGTCACCGCAAACTCTCCGGTTGTGATATCGGCGTAGGCAATCGCTGCCGATCTGCCATCTTGAATGACCGCTGCCAAGTAGTTGTTCGAGTCGCCGGGCAGCAATCCCGGCTCGGTCACCGTGCCGGGCGTAACGACGCGCACCACCGTACGCGAGAACAAACCCTTGACGGGTGTCTCGCCCATCTGCTCGCAAATCGCGACGTGGTAGCCTTTTTCGATGAGGCGCGCCAGGTAATTTTCCACCGCGTGATACGGAATGCCCGCCAGCGGGGCGCGAATTCCCTTGCCAACGGGTCGGGATGTCAGAACGATATCCAGCTCGCGGGCGGTCAGCTCGGCATCTTCATCGAAGGTCTCGTAAAAATCGCCCAGGCGGAAAAAGAGAATGGTATTCGGATACTCCTTCTTGATATCCAGGTATTGCTGGCGAATAGGAGTTACATCATCGTGGTTCGACATAGTATGATTCTACCTGAAAAATTATCGGCCAAGCATTCGTGTGCGCAGCAGTCCCGCAAAATTTGGCATAACATTGGCGTACCTGCTCTCGTGTGAACTGGTGTATTGTGGGCGTTTTACGTAACCAGAAAGGAGCCTTGCATGTATATTGACCCGAATACTGGTGGTATCTTGTTCCAAGCATTAGCGGGGGTGTTAGCGGTATTTTCTGGGATTTTGCTGGTCTTTTCCCGCAATATCCGCCAGTGGATTGCCGGTGTGCGGCGCCGCAGCCGCAAAGAGGAAGAAGATCGGGAATAACCTCTCGGCCTCATGAAGACGCTTCTCATTGGGTTCGATTCCTTCGATCCCGCAGTGTTTGAAGAATTTGTCGGACAAAATCAATTACCGAGTTTGGAACGGTTTGTCGAGCAAAGGGGGTACGCGCAGCTCGAGGTTTGTTCTCCTCCGCAAACCGAAGTTTCCTGGACAAGCATCGCCACCGGCGCCGACCCGGGAGGTCACGGCATCTTTGATTTTGTTCACCGTGACCCGGAGACGTATGCGCCGTACGTGTCCATACTGCCGACGCGTAAAGGCGCTTTGGGCGAGCAGTTTGTTCCTCCCTATACAGCCAGAACACTTTTTGAAGAAGCCGCCTCGATGGGCTATCCTGCGACCGCGCTGTGGTGGCCGGCAATGTTCCCGGCGCGTCCCGATTTGCCGGTGATGACCTTGCCCGGTTTGGGCACGCCCGATATTCGTGGCCAGCTCGGCGTAGGAACACTTTTTTCCTCAGAGCCTGAATCGAAAAAAAAGACAGCTGTCGCGAGATTAACTTCCGTTGGTAGGAATCGGTACCAGGCAGAGCTCGCCGGCCCGCAGACGAACGCACGCGGGGGTCCGCGTACGATCCTCTTGCCTTTAAGCGTCGATGTACTCGACTCGCAGACGGCGCGTATCACCGTCGATAAGCAGCAGGTGGATTTACATCTCGGGGCATGGAGCGAGATCGTTGAGCTGCGCTTTCAAGCCGGACTGTTGGTCAACGTGCACGCCATCACGCGGTTCATCGCGACCCGGCTGGATGACGTGGTACGCGTGTACTCGCTGCCGCTCCAAATCCATCCACTGCATTCGACGTGGTTCTATGCCTCGTCGAATTCCTTTTCGAAAAAGCTTTGGAACGAAGTTGGTCCCTATCTCACATTGGGTTGGCCGCAGGATACAACCGCTTTGGAA
>JBKPQD010000077.1:0-4165 GCA_046733915.1 Chloroflexota bacterium | reverse complement strand
GAACGCTTGCATTGTCTCATCCACGAATCGGATGCCGCCCTCGCCCTGCCCGGCGGCGCCGGCACGCTGACAGAAATCTCGGTGATGTGGAACCTGATGATCGTAGAGTCTCTGCACCGGAGGCCGTTGATACTGATCGGGCGTGGCTGGCAGTCCACGTTTGATCAGTTCTTCCAGGAATTCCAATCGTACACGACTGCAGATCAACGCGAGATTTTGATATTCGCCGAAGATGTGCAAACTGCTGCAAAGATGTTGGAATGATACGTAAGGGCGGCGTCCTGTCACCCGATGTTAGAAAACACCATGGTTTGGGATTGCGTCCCTCCATGACACACAAACTGAGGACAAAATGGCTGAAGAAAAATTAACAACACGTGCAGAAGATTTTTCCGAGTGGTACAACCAGCTCGTACTCCGAGCCGATCTGGCAGATTACGCGCCCGTGCGCGGCTGCATGGTCGTGAAACCTTATGGCTGGGCGTTGTGGGAAAACATCACTTCCTGGCTGGACGCTGAATTTAAGAAGACCGGTCATGTCAACGCGGCATTCCCCATGCTCATCCCCCTTTCCTTCTTCGAAAAGGAAAAGGAACATGTGGAAGGCTTTGCCCCCGAACTCGCTGTGGTAACCCATGGCGGCGGCGAAGAGCTGGAGGAAAAACTGGTAGTCCGGCCCACCTCGGAAACCATTATTGGACACATGTATTCGAAATGGATCAAGTCATGGCGCGACTTACCCATCCTGATCGTGCAATGGGGCTCCGTCTTGCGCTGGGAATTGCGCACAAAATTATTCCTGCGCACCGCCGAGTTCTACTGGCATGAGGGTCATACAGCCCACGACTCGGCCGAAGAGGCAAAAGAGGAAATGTATCGCATTCTCGATATTTACGAACGCTTCTGCCTGGAACAAGCCGCCATTCCCGCCATCAAAGGGACGAAAAGTGAGACCGAGAAATTTGCCGGCGCGCATACCACGACCTCCATCGAAGCCATGATGTGGGATAAGCGCGCCTTGCAATCGGGCACGTCGCATTATTTCAGCACCAATTTTGCCAAAGCCTTCGATATCCAATTCCTGGATAGGAATAATACGCTGCAATACGCAGAAACAACCTCCTGGGCGATTTCCTCGCGCATGATTGGCGCCATTATTATGGTCCATGGCGACGATCAGGGGCTCGTCCTGCCTCCTCGCCTGGCACCTATTCAGGCGGTCATCGTTCCCATTTTTAAGAATGATGCTGAAAAAACCAAAGTGATGGAAGTTGCCAACCGCATCTTCAAGGAGCTTAAATCCGCGGGCATCCGCCTCAAGATGGATGATCGTGACAACGTCAGCAGCGGTTTTAAGTTCAACGACTGGGAAATGCGCGGTGTTCCCGTCCGGGTGGAGATCGGTCCCAAGGACGTAGAGAAAAACAACGTTGCTCTCGCTCGCCGCGACCGACCCGGCCGGGAAGGCAAATCCTTTGTCGCGCAGGAGAATCTCGCTGCCACCGTAAGTGCACTACTGGATGAAATCCAAGGTGCCCTGCTCAAACGGGCCACGGAATTCCGCGATGCGAACATTCATGATGTAAATAATTACGATGAACTCAAAGAAGCTGTGAAGGATGGCTGGGCATTCGGCTATTGGTGTGAGTCCCGCGAATGTGAAACCAAAGTCAAGGAAGAGACCAAAGCCACCACGCGCAACATCCCTTTCCACCAGCCTGAACAGGAAGGACTGTGTGTCGTCTGCGGCAAACCTTCCAAGCGCAAAGTGTATTTTGCAAAAGCGTATTAGTTGATTTTAAAAAGGGGCTGCCCCTCTTGACCGTTGGTTTATGCCTGCAATAGATCTGGCCCGCCTGAAAAAGCAAACCGCACGTCTGGCTGATCTTTTTGATCAACCGGCGGAATTTTTGCGCGAGCATCGTGAGATTCTGGATCACTATGTAAACCGCACATTGCGCAGCCAGGGCGTGGCGCCTTCCTCGGTGCTTCCCACCTATCGCACGCCCACGGTCGTGCTGCGTCACATGGAAAATGAACTCGGTCCGCTTGCCGAGCGAAATCCTCTACAAGCGTTGGAGTTAGCCGATGCGCTCTGGGATGAAGGTTGGCTGGAGACCCGTCTGCTGGCGGCATATCTTCTGGGACGCATCCCGCCTCAGGAAGAACGCCTGCTTGCCCGTCTCACCGCCTGGACACAAGCTGTGCGTGACCCCAGTGTCCGCGCTGCCTTGTTAACGACGAGTCTCACTCGTCTTCGTCGCGAAACACCCGATCTGTTTTTAATCCTGGTCAAGGAGTGGCTTCATCCGGCGCGCCAACGGATGTGGTCGAATGGCATTCAGGCGCTGGTGCCGCTAATCTCCTCCGCAGAGTTTGATAATCTGCCTCCTATTTTTGAAATCATCGAACCTATACTCAAAGCAGCCCCTGCGGCATTACAATTCGACTTGCGGGAACTGATCACCACGCTCTATGACGCCTCCCCGGACGAGACCGCCTACTTCCTGCAACAAATTCTAAAGCGGACCAAGAGTCCTCTACCGGCGGTGGCACTACGGCGCATGTCGCCCGAGCTGCCTTTGGAGCTACAAACAAGTCTGCGTGAGATGCTACGTGAGAAAAGATAGATCGTTTCCACGGAAATCCGAAAGGAGAGTTGCATGCTACTCATTCGAGGTGTGATCGGAGGGATTCTGCTGTTCCTCGGCCGCGAACTGAACTTTCTGTTTGCCGCCGCAATGGCTGGTCTCATCGGCTTTCGCCTCCTGCCACTGCTGCCATCGTCGTGGCCCGATTGGTCGCATATCGCGTTTATACTCACTCTGGCTATCATCGCTGCACTCCTGGTTCTGCTCAATGAGCGTTTCGGCTATTTTGTTTCCGGGTTTCTGGCAGGTGGATTTTTGCTTGTGGAATATTATGCTCCTGCAACAACAGGAATTCCATGGCTGCCGTTCGTCATCGGTGGTGCGATCGGCGCATTGATTCTGGGTCTGCTGACAGAGTGGGGGCTGATCCTCGTCTCGGCGGCTATCGGTGCAGCGTATGTGTTAAATCTTTTCCGGCTCAACCCTACTGCTGAAATTCTCATCGGCGCCGGATTATTCATTGTTGGCGCGCTGACACAGGTCATTATCATGCAGGCGCAAAAGAAATAGGGACCAGGAACATGCTGGATACCAGCCGGCTCATGTACATTCACGGAAGTGAAAGCAACAGCAACAGCGGGAAAGCCCGCCAGTTCCGCGAGTGGTTACCGGGGATGGTGACACCCGATTTCAAAGGCTCTTTCGATGAACGGATGAGCCAACTGCACGGCATTATTTCTGACACGGCTGGCTGGACATTGATCGGTTCCTCCTATGGGGGACTGATGGCGACGGTCTTTGCGCTGGATCACGAGCCGCAGCTGCGGAAACTTGTCCTGCTCGCTCCCGCCTTAACCCTGGATCCACTCGCCTCGCTCGTACAGCCGGCAACGCTCTCCTTACCGACCATCCTCATTCATGGGACGCTGGATACCGTTGTGCCTCTTGAACCGGTTCGCCAAATTGCACAGAAGCTTTTTACGAATCTCACAATTCGCATCGTGGAGGATGATCATCGCCTGCACAAAACAGCCAACGAATTAAATTGGGAATCCATTTTGGATTAGAAAACTTTTCGGAGGTTGAGATGTTAAATACGATCAATCTATTGCTGGGAGCCGCCCTGCTCGTTGCGGGAAGAAAATTGTTCTGGCTCTTTGTAGGCATCATTGGCTTCATTACAGGGATGCAGCTGGCAGCCCAATTCTGGACGGGTCCCGCCTGGATCGCGGTGGTGATCGGCGTCCTTGTGGGCATCGTGTTTGCATTGCTGGCGGTCTTCATCGAAGCGCTCGCCATCGGCGCGGCTGGCTTTCTTGCCGGCGGATACATCCTGACGACGCTGACCGGTATGCTGGGCCTCAACACTGGATTGCTGTTCTGGATTATTTACGTCATCGGCGGCATCATCGGCATTCTCCTGGTGATGCTCTTGTTCGACTGGGCGCTGATCCTATTGTCCTCTCTTGCCGGCGCGGCGTTGATCGTCCAATCGCTGGCTTTAGCAGGCGGGACGGGTGGTTTGTGGTTCCTCCTTCTCTTCATTCTGGGACTCATCATTCAGGGCTTAACCC
>JBKPQD010000076.1:0-7763 GCA_046733915.1 Chloroflexota bacterium | reverse complement strand
ATATACCCGATGATCACAGCTCCAATCCCAATCAGGATCTGCATAGCGTTTCTCCTCGTGCGTAGTGTACTTGTACCGTTCTCGGAATCATTATACTGTCAGGGTAGAACCAGGATAAAAACCAATGGCTGGATATCCATCAACATGACACTCGTGCCGCAACCCTCCTACGTTGGAGGGTACTCCGTCATAGCACAGCGGACAAAATTCAGAGTAGCCCTACAATTTCCTGTTGTTGCGGTACTAGTGAAAACACGAGAGACTTGATATGGTTTCACCTCTCCGCCTGCCTTAAATTGACTTCCGCGGCCTGACCGTTTTCAATCCAGAAGCCGCGCGCGGTCCACGATCCGTTCGGGCGGGACCAGATGATGTGGACAACATCGTAGGCCGCCTCAGCAATGTCCGTGGGGGAAACGATTTCCGGTCCCGCAGGATGAGAGTGGAAGATCCCGAGCAAATCCAGCCCGTGCGACTCGATCCACCCGAAAGCCTCGAGCTGTTCATAGGGGTCCATCACGAATCGTACAGGACTTTGCGCCTGATTCCGAATAAGAATCACCTTTTCCACCCGATCATTCTTGCCGGCCAGCAAGCCACATGCCTCGAACGGCGCCTGCTCTTCGACATGGCGGATCATCTCATCGATGTTGCTTTGCGAAAGCGTTAATGAGGGGATCATTTCAGCGAAGGAAGGCTGCCAATCCCCAGCATAAGGCTGTGGCAACGGCCGGCTCGATGGCGGCACGCCGGGCGGGCTGATCCTCGCCCAGGTTAACGGCCAGGTTGGTCAATCCATACAGCGGGCCCACGAGCATCAATCCGAACTGGATTGGGGAGAGCGGCCAGTAATGCAGTCCTGAGGCGATCTGCACACAGACAAAACCGATCCCCAGCGCCCAGGCATACTCCCAGCGGCCGCTGAAGCGCAGATGCAAAATCCGCAGGCTGGCAAGCGTAGTGGCGAAAAACAGCGCCGGAATCAAGATGTACAGGCGTGCTCCACTATAGCGCAGAGCCACGGCAAGAATAAAGAACAGCGTATAGGATATGGCGGTCAGCCCGGCAACAGCGGTCGCGTATTGCGGCGCACCGGCATCCACGACGATGTATTCGGCCAGAAAGACGAAAAACAGGAAGGCTCCGCCCAGTGCAAAGCCAACCCACCAGGGATAGCCATCGGGCAAAATGGAAAGCGGCACCCAAACGACAAAGGTCGTCAACGTAGGCAGGATCCACCACTGGAATGTGGGGCGGCCCTCCAGGGAAGGGTGACCGCGCAGCAGCCAGTCCATGCCGGTGGCGGTGAGCCCTGCGGTCAGCAGGCTCATAGCGGTCGCCAGATTCAGGGGAACCAGAAGAAAAAATCCAGGTAATTGCACTTCCAGGTTGAAATCTGGGCTCTGGATCAAACGCGAGAGCGCAAATGCCAGTAAAACGGTGGAGGTTAAGATGCCTACACGGTTTGAATCCGGCAGGTATTTTTGCTCATCCATGGCTGGATTGTACCTGTCTCATGGAGCGGTGCCAAGCCGCTCTCTATGGTAGAATCAAGCGATTATGTACGCACAGAAGCTTGAAACCCTTCCGCCGCCGCCCGGTGTGCTCGGGTCGCTCAAGGCGGGATTCGAGGTTGTTTCCAGCAATATTTTGCTCATCCTGCTGCCTCTGGCACTCGATGTATTCCTGTGGCTGGGACCCCGCCTAAGTGTGAACAAAGTCCTGTCTCCACTGTATGCCCTGCTTTTCGAGCAGGCAAAGCGCGGGCTGGCAACTCCGGAGGATGTAAAACGACTGGCGGCATTGCAGGATGTGTTCAGTGAAGGATTCAAGCGCTTCAACCTGCTCAGCCTGATCACCCAGTTACAAACCTTTCCGGTGGGAGTTTCGAGCCTGGTTGCAAAGACTATGCCGGTGGATAGTCCCATGGGCAGCGGCACGGTCATCCAGATTCCCTCCCTGTTGGCGGTGCTCGTGGCGATGTTTCTCCTGATCGTCGCCGGCTGGATGATGGGAGGCTTGTACTTCCGCTGGGTGTCGAATATTGTTCTCGCTGGCAGCGAGGTCGGGATCAGTCCCCTGTACGCCGTCCTTCAAACACTGATCCTGTCGGTGACCTGGTTCTTGGCGCTGGCTATCTTATCTGTTCCGGTCATGCTGCTCATGACCGTGTTGACATTCATCAGCCCGGTGCTGGCGAGCGGTGCATTGTTTTTGATGCTGCTCCTATCCTTCTGGGTGATTGTGCCTTTGTTTTTTACGCCGCATGGAATTTTTGTGCGTGGACAGAATGCCTTTCATTCCATCCTGACCAGCTTCAAGATGGCACGCTTCACCCTTCCGACGAGCAGCATGTTCATCTTCAGCTCGTTTATCCTTTCGACGGGCTTGAATTATTTGTGGAGCGTTCCCAAAAGCAATTCCTGGATGACCCTGGTTGGGATCAGCGGTCATGCGTTCATCACCACTGCCTTACTGGCAGCGAGTTTTGTGTATTACCGGGATATGAATATCTGGTTGCAAAAGGTTTTTGAAGAACTGCAGCAAAAGAAAAACGTTCCCGGACGAATTATTTAGTACTCCAACAACATCAAGTTGAAGGACAAGATAGGTAGCACATTTTATGAATTGTCCTACAATTCTAGATTGTCCGAGTACGAGCGATTCTCACCTTACTACCTCTCCTGAGGGAGAGGGAACATTTTGGAGGTTTTGTGGCAACAAAAGACACGACAATTAATTATGATGTTAGCTCCATTCAAGCGCTTGAAGGGATCGAGCATGTGCGCAAGCGCCCGGGTATGTACGTGGGCGGCACAGACATCAAAGCCTTGCATCACCTTGTCTATGAAGTGGTAGATAATGCCATCGACGAAGCGCTGGCTGGATTTTGTACCAATATCGATATCATCATTCATGCCGATAGCAGCGTGACCGTGGAAGATAACGGGCGCGGCATCCCGGTCGGTCCGCATCCCACCAAGAAGGATGCAAATGGCAAGCCGATGGAAACTGTCGACGTGGTCATGACCGTGATCGGCGCCGGTGGTAAGTTTGGCGGCGGCGGTTATAAGGTCTCGGGTGGTCTACACGGTGTGGGTGTCAGTGCGGTGAACGCGCTTTCGGAGTGGATGACGACCGAGATCAAGCGCGACGGCAAGCACTGGCAGCAAACCTATAAGCGCGGTGTTCCGCAAGGAAAAATCGAGCAGATCGGCAAAGTCAAAGACGAGACCGGCACCAAGCAAACGTTCAAATTCGATAAACAGATCTTCACGGAAGATATTGATTACCGCTTCGATACCCTGGTGCAGCGCTTCCGTGAAATGGCATTTGTGACCCGCGGTGTGCGCATCCGTTTTGTGGACGAGCGCAACGACCGCGAAATGACGTTCTATTTCGAAGGCGGATTGACTTCTTTCGTTCGTTATTTGAATCGCAACCGCGAGAACTTACACCCGGTTGTCCATGTCGAAAAGGACATCGAGGCGATCGGCATCGAAGCTGCCATTCAATATACCGATGCCTACACCGAGTCCGTCTATTCCTTTGCGAACACGATCAACACCGTGGATGGCGGCACGCACCTGACAGGTTTGCGCTCTGCGATCACTCGTGTGATCAACGATTATGCTCGCAAGAACGGCTTGCTTAAGGACGCGGACCCGCCCTTCTCAGGTGATGATACACGCGAAGGGTTGACCGCCATCGTTTCTGTCAAACACCCGAACCCGCAATTTGAATCGCAGACCAAGGTCAAGTTGATGAACCCTGAGGCGCAGACCTACGTCACGCAGGTAGTGGGTGAGGCGTTTCGCACCTTCCTGGAGGAAAACCCTCAAGCAGCCAAGACGATTATCGCCAAGTGTCTCACCTCCGCTCGTGCGCGTGATGCAGCAAAAAAGGCGCGCGATCTTGTCATCCGCAAGTCGGCACTCGAGTCGCTGACACTGCCCGGCAAGCTGGCGGATTGCTCCGAACGGGATTCCTCCAAGACGGAGCTCTACATCGTAGAAGGTGACTCGGCAGGTGGCTCCGCCAAGCAGGGACGGGACCGTCATTTCCAGGCGATCCTGCCATTGCGTGGCAAGATCCTCAATACCGAGCGGGCCCGTCTTGACAAAATACTGGGTAACAATGAAGTGCGCGCCCTCATCTCTGCTCTGGGCACCGGAGTTGGCGATAACTTTGATGTAGAAGGGCTGCGCTATGGTCGCATCATCATCATGACCGATGCAGACGTGGACGGCAGTCACATTCGCACGCTGTTGCTAACCTTCTTCTTCCGCTATATGCCGAAGTTGATCGAAGATGGACATCTGTATATTGCTCAGCCGCCGCTCTATCGTGTTGCATACAAGAACCAGGTGAAGTACGTATATAGCGATAAGGAAAAAGATAAGGTCTTAAAAGACCTCGGCGAAAAGGTGAGTCTGCAGCGCTATAAAGGTCTCGGCGAGATGAATCCGACCCAACTCTGGGAAACGACGATGAACCCCGAGAACAGGACCCTGCTGCTTGTCACGGTGGACGATGCGGCTGAGTCCGACCGTACATTTGACATGTTAATGGGTGACGCCGTGGATCCAAGGCGCAAGTTCATTCAAACGCACGCCAAAGCAGTTCGCAACCTCGACATTTAATTACAATCCGTGAGCGTCCCGCGGGCAATTCGCTTGCGGGACGTTTCGTTTTAATACTTCGCCTTGCTTCTTTGTTATGCAACTACCATAGTTGTCGGGGGGATATGTAGAGTAAAATTCCTTAAGGTTCAACTTCATTGGCAGTTTTCGCATGATGATTCCAAGCAATCGCTTCAACACAGTTGTCGGCACGGTTACCCAATCTCTGGTTCTTGTCTATCAGGCGATTGCGGTACTGGTATTTATTGCGTCCCTTTTCTCAGCCTATGTCTGGCTGAAGAATCCGTTTATTGGCGGTTTCTTCGAACAGACGATGGTCATCAACGAATCGGTGACGCGCGAAGCCGGCCGGCAATGGGCGCTTCAGGAAAAAGGGTTTCGGCTGGGCGATCGGCTGGTCTCCGTCGGCGGTCAACCCGTTTCCAGCGCCGAAGGCTTACGCAAAGTACTGGAATACTTCCGCGTGGGGGACATGGTGCACGTGGTGATGAATTCCCCCGAGGGCCGGCTCAAAGAAGCAGATATCAAGCTGCAATCCCTTTCCACCGTGGATCAAATTTCCTACTTCGTCCTGCCCGCTTTCTTGAGTCTGGTCTTCCTTGTGATCAGTTTGTGGATCTTCGGCTTGCGGCGCACCGAACCGGCCGGGCGGACGTTCTCCGTCCTGACCACATCCTTCGCGATTGTGATCGGCGGATTGTTCGATCTGTATACCTCCCATTATTTCACCATGGTCTGGACGCTGGCGGTTGCCCTCGCCGGCGGCGCGTTAATCGGTCTGGGGCTGGTGTTCCCCCAGGAAGCACGCATTCTGTTCCGCCGCCCGTATTTGCGCTGGATCGGGTTTGCGATTGCAATACTCCTGACGCTAAATGCCTATCTGGTGTTGTATGATTTTGAACGGCCAACAGCCTATATTGGCGCCTGGCGCAATATTTATATCTTTGTGGCTCTCTCGGGGCTGTTCTACTTTGTCACTCTGGCATATCGCGCATTTTTCTCGCTCTCCCCGGTGGTAAAGAACCAGGCGCGTACAATCCTGATTGGCGCCTTGCTGGCATTTGGTCCGATGGTCTTTTGGCTGCTGTATTCCACCGTGCGATCCAAATTCGTACCCGCCGAATCGACGCCGTTCAATCCCTATCTCTTCGCCTTTTTGATCTTTTTCCCGCTCGCCAACGGATATGTGATCCTGCGTTTCAGACTGCTGCGCACCGATTACTGGTTGCGCCAGGGGATGGTATATTCGCTGCTCACTATTTTTGTGATTGCCGCCTATGGCTTGCTTGTCAGCGGACTGGGCTTGCTCTTTTCGATTGCCATGCCATCCAATAATCCGTTCTTGATCGGCGGCATGGTCTTCCTGATCGCGGTCTTCCTCGACCCGCTGCGGACACGCCTGCAGGCGCTCGTGGATAGCATCTTTTTCCGCGGTCAACGCGCCTATGAGGAGCGATTGCGTGGCTTCAGCCATGACCTCACCAACGCGCCGGACCTGATCACCATTGGGCGAGTATTGCGCGGGCAAATTAACAGCAGTCTGGCTCCCGAGCTTCTTCACATCTATACCTATGATTCTCTGAACGACCAGTATGTGGCGTTGCCGGGCACAGATAACCGTCCATCGAGCGATATCCGATTTTCCTCCAGCAGTCCGCTGGTCCAGTATTTTCAGAAGGAGACGATTCCGCTTTATCTGGATTCGATCAATCCTTCGCCGCTCTTGCGGGGCGATGAAGCGCGACTCTCGCTTCTGGGCGCGCGCCTCTTTGTCGCTTTGCCGGGAGAGGAGCGTCCCGTGGGGTGGCTGGCATTAGGAGCCTCCCGCTCGGGCAACGTCTATACCCCGCGTGATTTGGAATTTCTCGATACCCTGGCAGACCAGGCATCGGTGGCAATTTCCCGCGTCCAGACCGTTGTCAACCTCGAGCGCCGCGTGCAGGAGATGAATGCACTGACGCGCGTATCGCAGGGTGTCAATGTCACCTTGACCTTCGACGATGTGCTCGAGCTGATCTACGCCCAGGCAACGCAGATCATTCCCTCCTCGCTCTTCCACATTACGCTGTATAACAAGCCTGCGAATTATTTCTATTACGGTTTCCGGGTGGACGATAACGAGCGCATCACGGCTCGCGAGAACCAGCCTCTGCCGCCCAGCCTCGGCCTTGGACAGGAGATCATCCGCAAGGGACGCCCGATCCTCACCCAGGATTATGTGCGGGAATGCCAGGCGCGCAACATCACTCCGGCGGCGATGGGCGTTTATGCCTGGATGGGTGTCCCTCTCAATTCCGGTTTGGAGACGATGGGCTCGCTCAGTGTGGGCAGCCGCGATGCCACCGTAACGTACACACGTGCCCAGCTTGGCTTGCTGCAAGCGATCGCCGACCAGACAGTGGGTGCCATTGTCAAAGCCCGCCTTCTGCAGGAAACACAGCAGCGCGCTCGTCAGCTTGCCACATTAAATGAGATTACGCGTCAGCTGACTTCGACGTTGGAACAGGAACCGCTCCTGCGTAACATTCTTGAGAATGCCATGAACATCTTGAATTGCGAAGCAGGGACGTTGTTCCTCGTGGATGAGCAGACCGGCGACCTGGTCTTCCGCGTGACGGCCGGACCTGTAGCCACCAACCTGCTCGGGCAGCGCATGCCCGCCGGATCGGGCATCGCGGGTCGCGCAGTGCAGATGCGTGCACCAGTCATCGAGAACGATGGACAGCGTTCGCCCAGTCACTTTGAAGAGCCTGATAAACAGACCGGGTTCACATCCAAATCTCTGCTGGCTGTACCGATGCAGATTAAGGACCGGGTTCTTGGCGTCATCGAGGTCATCAATCGCCGCGATGGGCTTCCCTTTGTAGAAGACGACCAGAACTTGCTGACTGCGTTTGCGGGCCAGGCGGCCGTCGCGATCGAAAATGCACGCTTGCTCGCCCTCACCGACCAGGAACTCCCCGATAAGGTCGATGAGCTGCAGGTCATGGGACGGATCGTCCGCGAGCTCAATGCCAGCCTGGAAGTGGACCGCGCCATGCGAACCACTCTGGAGTGGGCAATGCGCCGTTCGAACGCAGAAGCCGGCCTGATCGGCATGATCGAGGATGGTCATGTGCG
>JBKPQD010000075.1:0-7718 GCA_046733915.1 Chloroflexota bacterium | reverse complement strand
GCTGTATATTAGGACGGCGCGAGAAGCAATCTCCAAATAAAAAGAGGATTGCTTCAGGCAAAGAGCGCCTTCGCAACGGCATAAAAGATTCGACCCCAGATTTCAGAGACTGAAATCGTTCGATCTCTGAAATCCGATGCCGAATCGGATGCAGGAGCGGGATCCCCGGCTCCTGCAGAACCAATTTACAAAAGGAGAAGTAAGCCATGCCCGTAGATGTTTCCATGATTGCATTAGGAATGGTCGAGACCAAGGGTCTGATCGGCGCGATCGAAGCCGCAGATGCGATGGTTAAAGCCGCAAATGTCACTCTGATCGGCAGTGAATATGTCGGTGGGGGCTTTGTGACCGTGATGGTGCGCGGCGATGTGGGCGCGGTGAAAGCGGCTACAGACGCAGGCGCCGCGGCTGCTAAACGTGTCGGTGAGCTTGCCTCGGTCCATGTCATTCCGAGACCACACACCGATGTCGAGATGATCCTGCCACAGAATACACGAGGCTCGTTCGGCGGACGCAACGGTTCGAACGGTAAGTAGACAGAGATACAAGTAGACGGGCAGACAAGTAAACACCCCAAGGTGCTTACCTGTTTCCCTATTGATTTGTCTCCCTACCCTGATGCCGCGTCAATTATTCACTGCGGAAGATATTCGCCGTCTCGCGCGCGACCGCGTCGAGACTCTGTTGCTCGCGCCGGAAGATATCGTCACGCACGAGGCAACCGATACGGCGTTCGCCTTGGGTGTTAAGCTGATCCGCGAAACGGACTCAAACCACAGCCTAAGCCAAGCCGCGGCAACTTCGCATCTGCCGCCGTTGAAAGTGGTTCGCATGGCGAACGTTCAGGTGGAACCGTTTCTGGAAGGCGAAACCACGCCGGGCACTCATGTCTGGCTGAAGGACGTGGTTGTCACGCAGGACCGTTCTCCGATGGGCGCCGGATACATGTCGCTCGACAAGGGCGAGATGCGATGGACGTTGACCTACGACGAGATTGACATCGTGCTCGAAGGAGAGCTTGTGATTACGCGTGGCAACGAGCAGGTACGCGGCAAGACCGGCGACGTGATCTATATCCCCAAGGGATCGAGCATCACATTTGGTACACCGAATTGGACGCGCTTTGTATATGTCGTGTTCCCGGTGAACTGGAACGAGAAATGAGCGGATGAATCCCAATCTGGATGAGATCTTAAAGCAGACAGACCGCGTCATGAATGGGACCGAAAGCTGGCGCGGCAATCCCGATTCGTTCCCTCCGCCCAAGGTTCACGTCGGTGTGGATCTGGGAACAGCGTACACAGTTCTCATTGTGTTGGATGAGCAATACATGCCGATCGCCGGTGAATATCAATTTGCGCAGGTGACGCGCGATGGGCTGGTCGTGGATTTTGTCGGCGCGGTGGATCTGCTGCGGGCGATGAAGACCAGAGTCGAAAAGCGACTCGGGTTTGAGCTGACGTCGGGTGCCTCGGGCTATCCCCCCGGTGTGACGCCGGCCGAGGTGCGTGCCACGGCAAACGTGTTATACGGCGCGGATCTGGATTGCACAGGTCTGATCGATGAGCCGACCGCGGCAAACAATGTATTGCAAATCAAAGACGGCGCGATCGTCGATGTAGGTGGTGGCACAACTGGGATCGCCGTTTTCAAAGATGGGAACGTGATCTACACCGCCGACGAGCCAACAGGTGGTACACATTTCTCGCTGGTTATCGCCGGCTCGACAGGAACAAGCTTTGAAGAAGCGGAAGAGATGAAGAAGAATCCGAAGGAGCAGCAACGGTTGTTTCCTGTCATCCGTCCCGTAATGGAAAAAGTTGGCGCGATCATCAACCGTCACATTCGCGGTCACCGCGTGGACAGGATCTATCTGGTGGGCGGCACGTGTGCTTACCCGGGCATGGTAGAAGTGGTTCAGGAGTATACAGGTGTAGAGACAGTCCTACCGGGCAACCCGCTATTCGTCACACCGCTTGGCATTGCGATGAATAATTAAATTCCAATAACATAAAATCATGGAGCATCATGGCTGATACATTTTCACTACGTGTTTATTCTTATCTTGACCGAATGCAGCCGCAATACGCGGCGTTCGTAGGCACCATCACGCAGGGTGACCTGCCGACAGAAGGCATGGCATCGCTTTATATTGAAGTTGCCCCAGGCAATGAGGTTTTTCGTCTGGTGGATATTGCCGTGAAGGCGACCGAAGCGAAGCCTGGAGCACAGATTGTCGAACGCGAGTTCGGCATGTTTGAAGTCCACTCGCGGGCGCAGTCGGAAGTGCTGGAAGCAGGGCGTATTGTACTGGAGCGACTGAGCTTGAAACCAGAAGAACGAATCAAACCGTTTATTGCTTCGGTGCAGATCATTACAAATGTGGACCCCTATCAGGCACAGTTGTTGAACCGCTTCCGCCGCGGATCGATGCTTGTCCCCGGCGAGACCATGCTGGTTCTGGAATGCGCGCCAGCCGCGTATATCAACTACGCCTGTAACGAAGCCGAGAAGGGCTCGAATATTAAGATCCTGCATGTATCATCCGTGGGTCGTTTTGGGCGGATGTGGCTTTCCGGCTCAGAAGCGGAAATCGTTTCTGCGCGCAACGCAGCCGTTGCAGCCTTGGAAGGCTTGGATGGACGACCCGAGCGGTAATTTGTTCGTGGTGGATGAATAGAGACTGGAGATTTGGATGCCGAAAATCTTCTATACGGAACGCGACATTGACGATATGAAGGCGCGCGGCCTCACGTCCATTGACGTGACGGATAACGTGGTGCTGACGGATCTTGCTCTGGAGCGTGCCATGCGCTATGAGATGAAGATCAACCGCATCGAGCATTCTGCGCCGAAAGCGACTTACAGTCCATCCGTGAATACGCATGCAGCCTATCCTCGGGAAGCATCACGCGACAACACCTCGGACGCAGAGCTCAAGCAACGGATTCGATCGGCGGTGCTTGCAAAGCTGGACGGTCAGGTGGATAGCGCCTTGCTGGATGCAGTCATCACGCGGGTGCTGGCGGGGATGAAATAGAGTTTCATGACAGCAAGCTGACGATGCAACTCACTGTTCCTCCGGTGCTGTATGATGAACGCAATAGTTTGGTTAACTTTCATAATTGCCGTTCTGAATCTTTATCTTCGTATGCTGTCTTGTAAGTTTTCTGTTTGACTTGAACATGATCGCAGGGGGTTGGCCTTGCTCCACGGTGAGCCGTGCGTTTTCTCCCATTGGTTCGTTATTAGATATACAAAACGTATGTATCCATCCCGGATACACGTTGTGATTCGTTCCAACGAGAGAAGGTCTGGTGGAGGTTGATGTCAATGGTAACCCCTGAACAAGAGCAACAAATTAATATGTCGACAGAGCTGGAACGCCCTCAAATTATCAAGGCACACGGGCTGACCAAGGTCTTTGGCGGTGAAACGGCTGTGAATGCAATCGACCTGGAGGTGCCGGAGGGCTGTGTCTTTGGTTTTATTGGGCCCAGCGGGAGTGGCAAGACAACCACCGTCCGCTTATTAATGGGATTATACAAACCGGATGCGGGGGAAATCAACGTGCTTGGCTCCGAACCGGCTAAGTTTTCAAAGCTCCAGCGTGAACGGATCGGGTATCTGCCCCAACTGTTCGTTTTATATCCGGACCTCACGGTCTGGGAAAACATGAACTTTGCCGCCTCGTTGTATGGGGTTCCCTTCCTGCGAACGAGACGTCTCAATGAGCTATTGGATCTGGTGGAGCTGCGCGAGGATAAGCACAAATTGGTGCGCAATATTTCCGGTGGCATGCAGCGGCGTTTGAGCCTGGCTGCCACGCTGATCCACGATCCCGATCTGGTATTCCTTGATGAACCCACGGCCGGTATTGATCCGATCCTGCGTAAGAAGTTTTGGGATTATTTCAAGGTGTTGCAAACGAAGGGACATACGCTATTTGTCACCACCCAATACGTCGGGGAAGCCGCATACTGTGATTTCGTTGGGGTGATGTCGGAGGGCGTGTTGTTGAGCGTGAATACGCCCGAGGGTTTGCGCCGGGAAGCCTACGGCGGCGACATCATCAAGCTTGGTTCCACAGAGCGAATGGACTACGACTTCCGCCGCGAGGTCCAGAACCTGCCGAAACTAAAGAGCCGAATTCTGAACGCCACCGATTATGAGTTGCAACTTCTTGTGGACGACGCAGCCACTGCGACACCCTATTTAGTGGAGTACTTCGGCGATCGCCGGAAATCTGTGAATTCTGTAGAGAATTATTTACCATCCTTTGATGATGTGTTTGTGCGGCTAATTGAAAAACATAGGAATAATGCCAATGCGTAGAATTTCCCGCTTTATCGTCCGCTCCACTACATTTCTCCGTAAGGAGCTCGCGACTGTTTTCCGTCAGCCGCGTCTAATTCTCACATTAATCTTGGGGCCTTTTTTAATCATGTTATTGTTCGGTTTTGCCTTTCAAAAGGAAGGGCGGTCTCTGCGTACTTTATTCGTCCTAAACCAGGACAGTCCCTTTGCCCCGCAGGTCCAGGAATTCGCGAAGACGATCGGTCCCGCTATTATTTATGAAGGGATCATCCCTGACCGCAATGAGGCACTGGCAAAACTGTCACGCAACCAAGTGGATGTGGTCATCATCGTGCCCGATAATCCCATGGAAATGATTCGAAACAACCAGCAGGCGCAACTGGAGATGTATCATAATGAGATTGATCCGATCCAGGTCGATTATGTTCGCCAGGTTGGCAGGTTGTATGTGGACTCGCTCAACAAGAGAGTACTACAGAGTGTCACGCAGGAAAACCAGCAGGAAGCAGGAACGTTACAGCAGAGACTGGAGGCGGCACAGACCAGCGCCAGAGCCTATCATGAGGCGCTGGCACAGCGCAATGTGGCGGCTGCGTCGACCGAAAAGAAAAACTTGAATAACAACCTGGTGGCTTTACGCCTTCTGGCAGGCGCAAGTATGGGGATTGCCGAGGGAACCGGCGGCGGCACTACGGACCCGAACCAAAATTCCAATACTCTCACAAATCTCGATACCTTAATTCAGGGACTCAACTCCACCGCCGATCCGACTACCGAAGCAGAAATGGCACAGCAGGAGCAGGATGCCGCCGAACTGGAGAAGAATATTGCGGATCTAAATACACAGCTCACCGATTTCCGCAATATGGATCCGAATGTCATCACGAGTCCCTTTACGGTCAAAACCGAAAGTGTCACCGGCATCACTCTGGAACTGACCGACTTCTTCGTCCCAGCAGTCATTGTTCTGTTGCTCCAACATTTGTTCGTCACATTTGCGGCGATGTCCATTGTGCAGGAGCGGCGGGCAGGCACCATGGAGCTGTTTAAAACATCCCCAATTTCTTCCTCAGAAATCCTGCTCGGAAAAACTCTGAGCTTCTTCCTGTTTGGACTCGTGATCGCGGCGACGATCACCTTGCTGGTTGTATTCGTACTGGGTACGCCTATGCTCGGCAATTGGGTCGACTATGCAATCGCGGTCGTGGTCCTGCTGCTAACCTCTCTGGCGGTTGGCTTCTTCATCTCGCTGATCTCGGAAAACGACACCCAGGCTGTACAATTTTCCATGTTGCTGCTGCTTGCCAGTATCTTCTTCAGCGGCTTTTTCCTCGACCTGCGCCTGATGTGGGAACCGATGAAAGCTTTCTCTTATATGCTCCCGGCGACGTATGGCATCAACATCATGCACGACGTCATGCTGCGGGGGTTGCCGCTGCCGACGATTTATATCGGTGGACTTGCCTTGATCGGCCTGATCATCTTCCTGGTTGATTGGATCCTTCTGCGGCGCATAATGCAGACCAGATGAAACAATTTGCTTGCAGCCGGAACGTTTCCGGATTCGAACGGCAGTTTCTTTCTCACACGGGTTTACACAAAAACAAAAAGGCACAGAGCAAACTCTGTGCCTTTGGTTCTAAGCCTATGCCTCCTCTGGAAGGTCGCGGTGCTCTTCTCGAAGGCAGAACACCCAAATTCAATTTAGGGTGATTGTGGTATTTCGTCCTGGAGAGGAGACCAGATTTCGGTGTCCCACATATCTCGGAATTCCTCGAACTTGCGGGCGCCATATTCTTTCATCGTCAGCTTGGCTTTTGTTTCCTTGCGAATATCGTCCGTCTCCACAGCAACCATCATGTCACCTTTCTTGATGCCCGTAGACGTATCCACTTTTCTGTAGCCGATCAACCATAAACGGGTCGCCACTCCCAAGATGGCCCCGGTCACGCCGCCAAACAGCAATCCAGTGAAAACTGAGGTGGCAATGTATTGCCAAGTAATCTGGAACGGCAGGGTGTTTCCGGGCAGCGGCTCCAAGCTGGGAATGTGGATCCATCCCATCCCGACAAGCAGCCCGAGCAATGCTCCGAGCCCACCCAACACCACGGCGCCGATCAGTGCGGCTAAGCCCAGCGATTGTGCCGACGGTTTCTCCTTGACAACCACAGCCTTATCCTCTCGCCTGCATTCCAGCACATTGATGGAGGAGTCCGCAATCCCATTTTCCAGCAATGCCTTACGTGCCAGTTCGGCCTTCTCACGATCGCTGAATAAGCCTCCAATAAAACTTCTCATTTCGACCTCCAAATCAAATCTTTCTATTCATCCTCGACGGCTTCCTCCGAGTTTTCCGCCAGTTCCACCAGATCCCCTTTTTTGAAAAGAATGTTCTTCAAGATCTTGCGCCAGGTATCCTTGCGCCGCAGCAGGAATTCCAGATCCATACCAAAATGAATGAATTCTTCCTTCTGTGCATGCGCCATAACCTGCTTCGCCTCTTCATCGGCTTCCACCGATATCCTCTGTTCGTACCAGTTAATTGCATCCGCCTCCTCTATCATCGACATGATGAGCCGGGCAAAAGTACGTGTCTCTTCGGGCAATTCCTCAAACGGTTCATGATACTGGTCGAACGGCATTCTTCCTCCTGGAGGGGGCGTGGAACTATATCCTCCCTCAAATATGGATATACGTCTGGGTATATATCAGGTGCAGATATGCCGCGGGTGTATCTCACAGTATATCTATATCGTATATATTGATACAAACGTAGGACAGTTATCCTTGTTACTTGTGTCCGCGTTTAGGAGAAAGCCTAATGAATAGAACCGATCTGCATGAATTAATCGAACTCGGGCAGTCTGTGTGGCTGGATTTTACCCAGCGCTCGCTGATTCGCTCAGGCGATTTACAGGATTACATAGAAAAGGGTGTTACGGGTGTTACTTCCAACCCGGCGATATTTGAAAAGGCAATTGCCGACAGCAACGACTACGATGGGCAAATGGCGCAACTGGCAGAAGCAGGCAAAGCTCCAGAGGAGATCTACGAAGCCCTCACCGTGGATGACGCCCGGGAGGCGACGGATATCCTACGACCCATTTACGACAAAACAAACGGCATGGACGGTTTTTTCAGCCTGGAGGTGCAGCCTCATCTCGCCCATGATAAGCAGGGATCTATCGCTGCTGCCCAGCGACTATTCAAATTAGTGGACCGTCCCAACCTGATGATTAAAATTCCCGCGACGGAGGAGGGTTATGGCGCGCTACAGGAATTGACTGCCGAAGGGATTAACATCAACATTACCTTGATGTTCTCTTTAAGCCAGTATGAACGAGTTGCTGAAGCTTATCTTTCGGGCTTGGAACGACGTCTTGCAAGCGGCTATGATATTT
>JBKPQD010000074.1:0-7013 GCA_046733915.1 Chloroflexota bacterium | reverse complement strand
CGCTGTTCTTTGGGAGTGAAGCAGGCCGGCTTGACAGGCTCCGCCCGGGATTCCTCGGCATGTTCCAGGTCCATCTGCCCGGAAAGCAAATTCAGATTACCCATTGCATCCATAGATAGATTATAGAACAAAAATTCTAGTTTTTCAAGCAGCAAAAGATGTCTGCGCAGCAGAACTCGCGCCGAACAATCGCCACAATTGACACAGGAAATTAGATTTCAACAGCATCCGTGCTTAATGGGCGAAGAGGTCTTCGCCCGTTTTTGTTAAGCAATACCATTGCACCGATGCGCTCGATCCTCAGCAGTATAATGAGCAGCCATGACAAGGGCTCAAAAATTTACCCTTGGCGTTTTCGCGCTCGCTGCTTGTGGTTCCTGGCTGGTCCTCGTCTATTTCACATCGCAAACGTATCAGGCATGGGCTCAACGACCGCTGGGTCCCACGCTCGCCGGTCCAACGGAATGGCAATTGCCAGCCACCTGGACCGCCTCACCACTCCCAACCCAGGCGACCATCACGCTTGCCCCCACGTTCGCATCCGAAACCCAGACGCCGCTGCCTCCGTTTGTAGCCTGCAATCTTGATCTGCCGACGATGACAGTGCTGGCGCTCGGCACAGATGTACGTCCCGGCGAGCGTCGTGCCGGGCTGACCGACGTGATGCGCGCCATTCGTGTGGATTTCCGAGCGCAACGCGTCACCGCGTTGGAATTTCCCCGCGATCTGTGGGTAACCATCCCCGGCATCGAGCAAAACTTGGGAACAGACCATCAGAAGCTCAACACCGCCTACGCGTATGGCGGCGTGGAATACGGGCCCAGCCTCTCGGCGCGCACCCTGCGCTTGAACTTCGGCCTGAACGTCGACCACTATATCGTCGCCAATATGACCGTTTTTTCAGATGTCGTCGATGCGCTCGGCGGCCTGGACGTTACCCTTCCCACGGGCGGCATCGATGGTCGTACGCGCACCGATCGCAGCGAACGGCTGGTCTTCCCCGAAGGCCCGCAGCATCTCAATGGCGAGCAGGCACTGACCCTGGCGCGCATCCGCAATGTGAGTGTCTTTGCACGCGCCGAAAATCAGAACCTGGTGATGTGCGCGTTGCGGAAGAGGGTCGAAAGCCCCGAGACCATACTCAAAGTGCCCGGAATCATCAACTCGTTCCTCAAAAATATCCGGACCGATCTTACGCCTGAGCAGATCAGCCAGCTCGCATGCCTGGGCACGCGCATGCCGCGCAGCAATATCCTGTTTGCCGCTTTCCCACGCGAACTCTTTCATTCGGCGGAGACGTATGATCCCGTACTCAAGCAGAATGTTTTTATCTGGGAGGCCAGCTTTGATCGGCTACGTCGTTACGTTTCCGATTTCCAGGCCGGCACTTGGCCCGCCTCGTCAGGGCCCGAGACCTCCGGCAGCGAATCCAGCAGCTGCGAGTAACTAGTGCTGTTGCAGCCAATTGCAGACCGCCCAGACGTTTTCGTCAAAAGACCCGGCCGGAACAAACTTCTTCTCGAAGAATGCAGAGCCGATCGTAAATGCCCAGGCGCCCGCGTCCCAAACTTCCTGGATACGCTCAAATGAAGCAATGCTGCCCGCCGATACAATCGGGACAGTAGTTGCATCCACCACTTTCTTGAGCAGCGCAGTTGCCTCTCCGTTGTACCGGTAGGTGAGCAAATCCAAGCCATGCACGCCGTAGCCTTCCAGCTCACAGGCGTGCGCCACAATCTCATCAATTTCTCCGTCCAGGATGCTTGGATGGCTATGGACATGGCCCGGAAACGGATAATAGCGTACAGGCTTCTCCTGCAGGTAGGCGCGAATTGACGGATAGAAGACGGTTCCCATGAGAATATCGAAACCGAGATCCACTGCCAAGCGTGCGCCGCGCAATCCTTCCTCTTCGGAGAGGCTTACCACCTCGAGGAAGGTAATTTTGCCGGCGTCTGTCATCGCCGAAACAACTTTTTCCATTTCCTCGGGCGGTAATCCGACGTCCTTAAATCCCCAGTACTTGATCGGGTAATCCTTCATGCGTTCAAAAATTTCCAATGCATCGGGTACCGTCTGGTCATGGTGGGTGAGCATGACGATCAATTCAGGTTTGAAAGGTTGCGATAACATAGTTTAATTCCCTTATCCAAAGATTGATTTACCTGCGTTTCGAAGATTTCTTTGTGCCAATTAAGACATACGAATCCATTGCCGCATATAACAGATGCTGAAGCGGCGGGCAGACCGAAATTCTACATCAGCAATCTCAGCCTTTGAGACCAGACAGCATGATGCCTTTGATGATATAGCGCTGGAGAAACAAATAAAGAATCATGAGCGGCAAAATCGCTATGGCGGAAGTCGCCAGCGCCACGCCTGTAAAAATTCCCTGTGACCGACCTGCGATGGCCAAACCAAACGTGATGGTATACAGGCTCCTATCCGAGATGACCAACAAGGGCCACAGAACATCATTCCAGCGCCAGAGCGCGCTCAGCACAGTCAGCGCTGCCAGAGCCGGACCACAGAGTGGCAGGATTATTCGCGCGTAAATGGTCAGTTCGTTGGCCCCATCGATACGTGCGGCGTCAATTAACTCGTCCGGAATCGCGCTGATGTATTGTCGCATCAGAAATGTGCCAAAACCGCCGGTGATGAAAGGCAGGATGAGAGCCGCATAGGTGTCACTCAAATGTAAGCGGCGCATCAAGAGATACATGGGAATCATCCGAATCTCAAAGGGGATCATCAACGTTGTAAGCAGGATAATAAAAAGAATAGATTTGCCCACAAAACGACCCTTGGCGAAGGCATAGCCGGTGATCGAGCTGAAGAAAAGGTAGCCTAAGGTAGACGTAATCGTGACAATCAAGCTGTTCAGGTAATAGCGCACCAAGGGTAAGTTCGTAACGGCAACCTTATAGTTGAAGGTGCTGGGATCCGTTGGCCAGAAGCGCGGGATGCGGGGCATGGCAACGTTGGCGGAGCGCGAGAAGGATGTAGCCAACATCCACTCAAAAGGCGCGATCATCGCGATTGCTCCGATCGCCATAATGAGAAAAATAACGACCTGCTGTAGTCGTTTAACGTTGCGTTGCGAACTCAACAGACCGCGTAACGTCCCTATCGGGCGGGCAGGGGAGATCGTCTCAGAGGTTGAAGCCATAGTTACGCTCCTGATTGGCTGGCAAACTCGCGCTGCAAGAATGAGCGAAAATTGAACAGCGTAAGAATGAGCACAATGACAAATAAAATAACAGCCGAGGCAGACGCCAGGTTGAAGTCATTGCTCTCAAAGGCCGTCTGATACATATACAGCACAATGGTTTGCAAAGATCGAGCTGGCGTCCCTGCCGGTCCGCCCAATGTCCACAGGTCACTGAATCGCGACATGGCATCGATGGTTCCCGTAATCAGGAGAAAAACGAAGGTGGGACGAAGGTTCGGAATGGTAATCAACCACCAGGTCTGCAGCGGGCCAGCTCCATCGACGACGGCAGCGTCATAGAGCTCGGCGGGAACTGCCTGCAACCCGGCCTGGAAAATGAGCATGTAATATCCCAGGGCAACCCAGACGGCAAGAATGGTGACCGCGGCGCGTGAGCCGGTCAACACATAGCGCGGTTCTGCCAGCCAGAGGGGCAATGGATGCACACCCAACTGACGAAGCAAACCGTTGACCAGACCCCAGTTTGGCTGGAAGACATAACTGAAGACCAGCGCAACAGCGACCGTCGACGTAATTTGGGGCAGGAAGTAAATTGCCTTAAACAGGTTTGGCCAGACTCGCAAATTGTTGAGCAGCGAAGCCATCACCAGCGAAAGCGGAATAATAATCAGGAGAAAGACCATGCCAAGAAATGCTGTGTTGAGCAAAGCAGCTCGAAAGACCTCATTGCTCAGTAAGCGCACATAATGCAGCGCTCCGATAAATTCCTGGCGTGTTGCCACTTCGTGAAAGAAACTTAACCGAAACGTTTCGAAAGTGGGATAGGCCACGAAAAGAGCATATAAAATGAACGTGGGCGCGATGAAGATATACCAGATCAGACTCTTCCGAAGTTTTTTTAACATAGCGTCCTCCGCTGGACGACGCACGTCCTGTTGCCGGGCGTGCGTCGTCCGTGAATAGAGGGGAGTTCGTTAAGGAGTGGGAGTCGCGACCTGCTGCGCCAGCCAATCCTCAGTTTCCTTTTGTGCCTGCTTCAGTGCTTGTTCGGGAGTTAGGGTCCCCGCGATGGCTGCTTCAATCGCAGCTTGCAAAGAAAAGCGAGGCTGCGCGGAGGCCCACGGATAACGAATCTCGGCAAAGGCATTCTGGTTCAATATTGCGTCTGCATCCACCAGCTTACCAATTGCTGGGATTGCTTCTGCCGCACCTTCGATGACCGGTAAATTCCCACCGGAATCGAAGTTGTACTTTTGTGATTCGGGGCTCATCGTCAACCATTTCATCACTTCCCAGGCTGCGGGTTTGTTCGGGCAACTGGCAGCCATCGCCAGAGGGTCGGCGATGAATAAACCGCCCTTGCCATCCGGTCCCTGCAGATTGTAGGTCGTGCGGAAACGTTCATTCAGCTTTGGATCGTTGACAAACGGAGTGAGATAGTAACCTGTCTCTCCTTCCGGAATGATGGCGACCACGTTCTGATCCGTGAGGAAACCTTCAGGCATGGCGTCAGCGGCAAGCGCACCGGGAGGCGCATACTTGGACATCATGACCAGCCACTCCAGTGCCTTTAAATATTCGGGCGTATCCCAGTTAATGGTCCAGGTCCCGTCGTCGTTGACCTTGCCCCATGTCGCGCCCAAGGCATGCGCGATCGCCTGGAACTGCCAGTTGATATATTTGCCCTGATACCAATAGCCGTAGTTCTGCTCGCCGGTGACCGGGTTGATTCCCGTCATGGCTTTTGCCTTTTCTTCGATTTCATCGAGCGTGGGATGCTGGCTCAACGGTTCCACGCCCCATTGATCGAAGAGCACGGAATCATAATGGATCACGCGGTTGCCGCCGCTATAGGGCAGCGCCCACTGATTATCCGGGTTCCCAGGTCCCCAACCGCGCCATTGCTCGAGATAATCACCCGGCCATACATCTTTAAAGGTAGGATCGTTTTTGATCCAGGGATCCAGATTTTCGAGATAGCCGCGGCGCCCGTATTGAAAGGCACCTGGCATCAGATAAACGCACGCTTCCTGCGCCTGGATCATGGACTCGGTCTTAGGTCCGTAGCCGGTCGAGCCAGAGCCCCAGGGAATATTGATGATCTGCATATCAATATTGGGATTTGCTGCCTCGAACATTGCTTCGAGCTGTTTTACACCCGGAATCGTCGCTCCACTTACCGGATCGATACTGTCTTCATCCGGTTTGCCAATCAGGAGAACTTTTACTTCTCCCGAGGCGGGTGCGGGCGTGGCAGTCACGACGACTTCGACCTGCTGCGTCGCCACCACGATCTGTGTTTCCACAACGCGTTCCGGCGTGGCTGCGACCTGCGGTGCACATTGCGTGAGGAAGATACTGCAAAGGCTCACCAAAACAAATGCGATTCGAATCTTCGATTTCATGTTCACTTCTCCGTGTCATAAGGATTTAGGCGACACTAACAACGATCGGTTCAAGGTAAAGCTATAAGTAGCCGGAATCTCCTTTCCATTCCTGAATCTTCCATCCAGCGGCTCGCTATCTCGCGCCTCTGCTACAATTCGACCTGCTGGAACAGGTTGTCTTCCAGGGATGGAGAGACGGGCCAAGCCTATCCCATCCATGGACGTGTTCCGGTTTTGGTGCGAGAGACTCAAGCACACTTTGTCCAAGAATCTTGAGTCTCTCTATTTATCTGCTCGCCGGAGTTAGCAGTAACCCTGCACTTTGCAAGGCGTTTCGAACCGTTTCAAGCTCCGACTGGCCGATTGGCAGCAGAGGCGGGCGCACTGTAGTATTTTCCAGGATTCCCAGCATCTTCAATGCCTCTTTCGTGCGCGCCCGGTAATCCGTGACGGGAGGAGCGAAGATCACATCTGCGAGAGGCTGCAGCCGACAACCAAGCTCGCGCGCCTCATTAAAGTCGCCGCGCTGAACTGCTTGGAGCATGAGTACCTGTTCTCGTGTTCCAATCGTGCTGAAGCCCAGGAGTGCCCCTTCGGCGCCTAAAATAAAACTCTCGCAGATAAAGTTATCGTTCCCCGTGAGAAAGGTAATTTTTCTGTCGGCTGATTCCAGCGCAGCTTTTACCTGTAAGAACCGCATGGCGTCGAATGAAGCTTCTTTGATTGCCGTCACCGAAGGGATTGTGATCAGTTTGTGCAGAATTTCTGTCGTAAACAGCACGCCGCCCAGCGCCGGCTGCAACTGAAAGAGAATCAGGGGCAGGTCCACCGCATCGGCGATGGCTGCATGATAGCGATAAGGCACTTCGGGATTCAGAGGCAGGCCCAAGAATGCGGGGATCGGGAAGACCAGCAGTGCATCCGCTCCGGCGGCTTGCGCGGCACGTGCGTTTGCCACCCCCTGTGCCGTGGATGGTCCGGCGACACCACCGACGACTTTGCACTTTCCGGCGACCGCCTCGGCAACGGTCTCCAGCGTTTGCCGCTTTTCATCGGCGGTCAGGTGCGGACCTTCTCCCGTATCCACGTTCACGGCGAGCGCCACCGGACCCTGCTCTGCCAGCCATTCGGCATATCGTTTCAATGCCGGTAGATCTAACTCGCCTTCGTCCGTCATGGGGGTCACAATTGCCGGGATGATTCCACGCAAATCAATTTCGTGCATCACTACCTCCTTTACGTGATTAGAATATTTCTTTTTTCGGCAGCGGATTGATAGATAGCTAACACGACAGATAAAACCTGCCGTGCAGCGTTCGCATCAATCGGGGCGCAGCCGCCAGATTGCACAGCTTTTGCATACTCGTCTATTGCCTGCTGGTAGACAGAAACCGATTCCAGGGAAATGGAATGCCATTGTTCTCCATTCCACTGGCGGTAGGGCCGCTTCAAAT
>JBKPQD010000073.1:0-2126 GCA_046733915.1 Chloroflexota bacterium | reverse complement strand
CCGCGGTCTCACCCAGGCCCAGGCTGCCTTCGCCGTGTAGCGAATCTTCACTTCGGCGCGGAATGGCTCTGTGGGCGCTTCCCCACTCACCCAGTTGACATCGCGCGCCCTCAGCTCATCTGTGCCCAGTTCGTCTTGTGTTCCAACGACCAGCGTGTTGGTGACACGGTTCTTTCCCAGCACATACAATGGAATAGGGGAAGCGATACCCAATCCCTTCCGCTGCCCGATGGTGTAATTGGCGAGGCCATTGTGTTCCCCCAATGACTGGCCATCACGGGTGACGATTTGTCCCGGCACCAGTAGGCTCGCTGCGTTTCTCTGTAGGAAAATACGATAATCTTCTCCGGCGAGGAAACACAAATCCTGCGAGTCTTTTCGTGAGGCAGTAGGTAAGCCATACTTTTCCGCAATGGCGCGAATCTCCGGCTTGGGATAGTCGCCAACCGGGAACAAGGCGTGCTTTAATTTCTCCTGCGTGAGCACGTGCAAAACATAAGACTGATCCTTATTTCGATCCACAGCCCGCAGCAACTGGTAACTGCCTTCTGAATTTCGCAATCGGACATAATGTCCCGTTGCCATGAAGTTCGCGCCGAGAGCAAGCGCATGATCAAGCAAAAAAGTCCAGCGAATCTGGCGGTTGCAGACCAGGCACGGATTCGGCGTTTCACCGCGTGCGTATCCGTCCAGGAAGTATTGAACGACCGTGTTGTGAAACACATCCTTCGCGTCCACAACGTAAAAAGGAATGTCCAATTTTGCCGCGACGCGGCGCGCCTGTCCCATGGAGTCCGGCGTACAACAACGATTGGAGTCTTCCTTGCCCGGCTCGCTCCACAAACGCAACATCATGCCAATGACATCATAGCCCTGCTCCTTGAGCAAGGCGGCGGCAACGGAGGAGTCCACTCCTCCAGACATGGCAACAACAACTTTAGTCATCGAAATACATCACAAGTAAATGAGAGAACATTCATTTTCCGAGCGTCCGTGCTTTTTCCACCAAAGCAGGCAATTCATGTAGAAAGGAATCTATGTGTTCAGGTAACGTATCTTTTCCCAATGTAACGCGCAGCGAACCCAAACCCCAATCGCGGGATAAGCCGATGGCGTTCATGACTTCGCTTGGCTCGGGATTGCCTGTTTTGCAAGCGGATCCGGAAGAGCAGGCGAATCCGGCGGCGTCCAGAAGAGTCAGCAGCAAATTCCCGTCCACATCTTTGAATGCAAAGCTTGCATGATGAGGCAGGCGCGACTCCATATCTCCCGTCAGGCGGGATTCGGGAATCATTTCGAGGACCGTTCCAATGAGCTTGTCACGCAGCGGTCTGACGCGGGCGATGCGCTGCTCTCGCTCAACAGTCGTCAAACGCAGCGCTTCGGCAAAGCCGACGATGTAGGGCACGTTTTGTGTTCCGGCGCGCAAGTTGAACTCCTGTCCTCCACCGGTCAGGTGAGAAATCAGGGGCGTGCCCCGGCGGATATATAACGCGCCGACACCTTTCGGTCCATAAAATTTATGCGCGCCGAGCGACATCATATCCACACCGAGGGCTTGCACATCCAGAGGGAGATACGCCGCGGCTTGTACGGCATCGGTATGGAAAAGAACGTTACTCGCATGACAGACTTCTGCAATTTCCTGGATCGGATTGATGGTACCGATTTCGTTATTGGCATACATCACAGACACGATAGCGGTGTTCTCACAGATCGCCTTGGAAACGACCTCCGGCGTGATTCGGCCCTTGGAATCGACATCCAGCCACTCAATCAGAAAGCCTTCATATTTTTCCAGGTATTTCAAAGTGTTGGTAATTGCCGGATGTTCGGCACGCGAAGCAAGGATCCATTTTGCGCCTGTCTTTTCCCGCATGGCGTATGCAGCACCGCGAATCGCAAGATTATCCGACTCGGAACCACACGAGGTGAAGATCACTTCATCGATCCGACACTTTAGGATGGAGGCAACCATTTCACGGGCAGAATCCACTGCAGCTTCGGCAATCTGTCCATAACGGTGGATGGACGAGGGATTCCCGAAAGAACCGGAGAAAAAGGGCGTCATCGCCTCCAGGACGCGCGCGTCCACGGGCGTTGTGGCCGAATAGTCAAGGTAAATC
>JBKPQD010000072.1:0-3855 GCA_046733915.1 Chloroflexota bacterium | reverse complement strand
GTCATTGTCCACGCCGGGCGTCCATTCACTGCCAAAAAATTCGCGGTCGCGTGGATAGATCTTGTTTTCAAACGTATCCATCAGATTTTTCATTTTGCGCTTATTCACCCTCACTCCATCCTCAGCCCAGAAATAACTATGGGGTGTGATGTAAAGCAAAGTAGCATCGATTTGAAAATATTTAACCGTATCGGAGTTCAAAATCCAAAACTTTTCGCGGTCCCCCACCTGATAATTTTTCCCCTGTACCGTTTGGGGGACGTTGCAGAGCGTCTGTAAACGGCAGGCCAGATCATATGGATCGTTCTCAGGAACGATCGTGGTCCGGAGCGTTTCGAGCGTGCTCGCCGTGGACGAATCTACCGGTATCCGCTCCAACGCTGGCGTTGGCTGCGCAGTGACCGAATTGCCGCTGGGTGGAAGGAAAACTGGAAAATTGCTGGGAAGCCCGTTCGATGCCCGGTAAATGATTGCGGCTGCGCCAACGATCAACGCGCAGGAACAACAAACCAAAACTGCAACAATCCCACCCACGACCTTTGAAACATTCTTATCCATTTATTTCAGTCTCCATAAGATTTTATTCACAAGGCGTTGCCAGACGCACGAGGAGCATAAAGGAGCTAAAACAAAAAGCGGGAGCAGTCTATTCAACTGCTCCCGCCATTCGTTACGCTTCTGCGTGCTGTTTACTCTTTTTCTTAGTGATCGGTTCGGATGTTTGGAAGACGATCTTGTTCTTTTCTTCGTCCACATCGACCAGGACTGTGCGACCATCTTTGAATTTTCCGCTCAATAATTCGACTGAGAGTGGACTCTCCACATTCTTCTGGATTGCCCTGCGTAGCGGTCGAGCGCCGAACGCTGGATCATAGCCAGCCTTTGCCAGCCACTTGCGGGCGGCGTCGGTCAGCTGGACGGTGATGTTGTATTCGTTCAAGCGGTCCTGAACTTCCTTCATTTGCAGAACGACGATTTCTTCCATCTGTTCGATGGACAATGGTGAGAACATGATGATCTCGTCGATGCGGTTCAGGAATTCGGGGCGGAAGGCGCCCTTGAGAGCACGCTCGATCTTGTCGTGCGCTTCGCGGTCTTCATCCGAGGCTTTGGGCTGCAGGAAGCCTAATGTGCCTCCCTTGCGTACGTACTCGGTGCCCAGGTTCGAGGTCATGATCAGGACGGTATTGCGGAAATCCACAATGTTACCCTGACCGTCGGTGAGACGACCATCATCCAGGATTTGCAGCAATGCGTTCCAGACTTCCGGATGTGCCTTTTCAATTTCGTCGAAGAGGATCACCCGGTACGGACGCCTGCGAACGGCTTCGGTTAATTGACCGCCTTCCTCGTACCCGACGTATCCCGGAGGCGCGCCGAAGAGGCGACTCACGGTATGTTGCTCGCGGTACTCGGACATGTCGATGCGCACCAGCGCTTCTTCATCGTCAAACATAAACCAGGCGAGTGCCTTGGCTAACTCCGTCTTCCCAACGCCCGAGGGACCAATAAAAATGAATGAACCAATCGGACGTGATGGATCCTTCAAGCCCGAGCGAGCACGGCGAATGGCATCGGAGATGGCGTGAATGGCCTCCTCCTGGCCGATGATGCGCTCGTGCAAACGAGCTTCCATGTGCAGCAGCTTCTCCGACTCGCTCTCCATCATCTGGCTGAGCGGGATGCCGGTCCACTGGTGAACCACCGCGGCAATGTCATCGACATCCACCACTTCATCGAGCTGGTGTTCGGATTCCCATTGGTCGCGCTTGCTGTGATATTCCTCGTCCAGGCGCAGACGCTCGGACTTCTTCTGGGCGGCGCGCTCGTAATCACGCTCCAGGCCGGCCTGCTCTTCTTCGGCCTGCAGCTTGTCAATTTCTGTTTTCATCGCCTTGAGATCGGGCGGCATGGAGTATAACGCCACGCGCAGTTTCGCCGCCGCCTCGTCCATCAGGTCAATTGCTTTATCGGGCAGGCGGCGATCGGTGACGTAACGATCCGCCAGGCGAGCCGCTGCGACCAGGGCATCATCTGCAAAGCGGACTTTGTGATGCGCCTCATAGCGGTCGCGCAGCCCATGCAGCATCTGGATCGTGTCTTCGACGGTCGGCTCCTCTACATAGATCGGAGCGAAACGGCGTTCGAGAGCCGCGTCTTTTTCAATATATTTGTGATACTCATCGAGTGTGGTTGCGCCGATGGTTTGCAGCTCACCGCGGGCGAGTGCCGGCTTGAGCATGTTGGACGCGTCCATCGCGCCTTGTGCCGCTCCCGCACCGACAACAGTGTGCAGCTCGTCGATCATCAGGATGATCTCACCCGCCGCACGTTGCACTTCCTCGATCACAGCTTTGAGGCGTTCCTCGAACTCACCGCGGAAACGGGAGCCGGCGATCATCGAGCCAAGGTCGAGTTGAACCACGCGCTTGCCCGAAAGAATTTCAGGCACGTCGTTGTTCGCGATCTTCTGTGCCAAACCTTCTGCAATGGCTGTCTTACCCACACCAGCCTCACCGATCAGGACCGGATTATTCTTGGTGCGGCGAGACAAAATTTGAATCAGACGCAAGATTTCATTGTCGCGGCCGATCACGGGATCAAGCTTGCCTTCACGCGCAGCCTGGGTGAGGTCGCGTGAGTATTTCTCCAGAGTCCGGTACCGGGACTCGGCTTGCGGGTCGGTGACGCGTTGTCCACCACGCAAATCCTGGATGGCAGCATAGACGCGGTCACGCGTCAGACCGGCGGACTCCAGAATGCGGGCTGCGGGCGTATTCCGCTCGGTCAGGATGGCGAGGAAGATATGCTCCGTGGAAATGTACTCATCCTTGAGGCGGTTCGCTTCCTCGTTGGCGAGGTCAATAATTCTCTTCACACGCGGGGTGATGAAGATCTGTCCTGCGCCGCCGCCGAAAATGTTGGCTTTAGGGCTGGCGCGCAGAGTAGCGTCCAGGCGCTCGGTTAGTGCTTCCGCGCTGACGCTCAGTTTTTCCAAAATTTGAGGAATCACTCCACCCGGCTGTTCGATTAACGCCAGCAGGATGTGTTCCGTGTCTATTTGATTGTGGCCGTAGCGCTGGATAATCTCCGCGGCGCGCTGAGCGGCCTCTTGTGCTCTTTCTGTAAATCGATCAAATCGCATCATAGGAAATTTTCCCTTTCAATACACAACCCCAAGGGTTTCAACCCCCTTCGTTCCACTTCGGGGGTGCTTCGCAAAGACCCTTGGGGCCTTGTAACAGGGGCGATTATAACAAAACCACAGCGTTTGACCATCAATGCGGCGTAAGAACAATATTAGATTTCCGCTAATGGCTGTGGATTGTCTATGTTTTATCTTGCTAGATTAACGGCGCCACCTGCTCCATAAAGATTTCGATCTGTTCCACTTCGTGTGCCAACGGCCATAAATAAATCCGCTGCCCACCAACTTGTTCATAGGCAGCCAATTTCTCGGCACACTTCTGCGCAGAACCGATTGGGAGCCGACGCCGAAGCTCCTCAACGGGCCGATTCAGTGCCGGCGTCAGTACCTGATTCAGCATCCGCTCCGCTTCGCGGTCGTCTTCGGTAATATAAAGCCACATGCTGGCAATCGCATTCGGGAACGCGGCGGGATCCTTACCGCTTTGGACAAGAAATGCCTGGAGCTGTCCCCAGGCTTGTGTGAATAGTTCCGGCGTAGTGTTATAGCCAGATGCCAGCCAGCCATCTGCCAGACGCGCGACCCGTCGCAGCCCTGCCTCGGAGCCCCAGCTTCCGACCCAGATCGGCGGACCGTATGCCTGCGCCGGATAAGGCTCCAGCTGAATCGCCTCTGTGTTGTAATACTTTCCCTGGAAGGGTTTAGCC
>JBKPQD010000071.1:0-5285 GCA_046733915.1 Chloroflexota bacterium | reverse complement strand
TCTCGACTCTCAAACCGCTTCTTCCGGAGAATTCATGAAGTCTGACCTTGATGCTCTTATGCAAGCTCGCAATCTGGATGCATTGTTAGTTCTTGGCGATGCCGAACACAACCCCGCCATGTATTATTTTGTAGGCGGCGGGCATGTCAGCGATGCACTTTTGATCAAGAAAGTTGGCGAAGAACCGTCCCTTTTTTATAACGATATGGAGCGCGACGAGGCCGCCAAGAGCGGATTGAAGACCATTTCCTATAATGATCACGGCGCCACTCCCGATCTTTTACAAGAAGCGGAGAATGACATATTGTTGGCGCTCGCTCTCCGGCTTAAAAAGATTCTTGCCGATCATGGTCTAACGGCTGGCCGGATTGGAGTATATGGTAAGGCGGATTTCTCTCAGAATTTCGGCATCTTGATGAAACTGGCGCAACTGCTGCCCGAGGTGGAATTGGTCGGCGAATATGGAACTGATTCGATCATCTTGCGTGCCATGGAGACCAAGGATGCCGCAGAGGTTGCACGCATTCGCCAGATGGGAGCGATCACTACAGCGGTGGTGAAAATGGTGCAGGACTATCTAACGTCCTGTGAAGTGGGCGAAGACGAAGCACTCTTGAAGGAAGATGGCAGCCCGCTGACGATTGGAGATATGAAAGGCAAGATCTCCCTCTGGCTGGCGGAGCGCGGCGCTTCCGAGGCAGAAGGTACGATTTTTTCAATCGGGCGCGATGCGGGTGTGCCTCATTCCGTCGGAAATCCAAGCGATCGAATCAGCCTGGGTAAAACCATCATCTTCGATATTTTCCCTGCGGAACAAGGCGGTGGCTACTTCTATGATTTTACGCGTACTTGGAGCCTGGGCTACACCACCCCTGAGGCGCAGACACTCTATGACCAGGTGCAGGAGATTTACAACCATGTAGTAGAGAATCTGGACCTGAATGCCTCACTGGTCGATTATCAGCGCATGACTTGCGAGTATTTTGAGTCCAAAGAACATAAAACTCAGCTCACAGTAAAAGCTCCGCTCGACGGATATGTCCATTCGCTCGGACATGGCCTGGGCTTAAATGTCCATGAGCGCCCTTCCTCACGATTAACCGAAGACCCCGCAGATAATATCCTCAAGCCTGGAGTCGTATTTACTATTGAGCCTGGATTGTATTATCCCGATAAAGGTATGGGCTTCCGCATTGAGGACAGCTATTGGGTGCGGCCCGATGGCAAGATGGAATTACTTGCGGAATACCCATATGATTTTGTTCTGCCGATGAAGAAGTGGAAGAAGAACGGAGAAGTTGGAAGTTGAAAATAAGATGCAAGAATTAAAGCCTGCCCGAATTTTAGCCATTGAGACTTCCTGCGACGAGACCGCTTGTGCTGTGCTTGAAAATGGGCGCACACTGCTAGCATCCACGGTTGCCTCGCAGATGGATATTCATGCCCGCTACGGTGGCGTGTTCCCGGAGGTCGCTTCGCGTCAGCACGTGTTGAGCATTATCCCGGTGGTGGAAGAAGCTCTCCATAAATCAAACCTAACGCTAAAGGATATTGATGCGATTGCTGTTACGCGTGGCCCCGGTTTGGCCGGATCGCTGGTGGTGGGTATGAACATGGCGAAGGGCTTAGCACTGGGCACGGGCAAGCCGATCATCGGTGTTAATCACCTTGAGGGACATATTTACTCTTCCTGGATTTATAACGCGGGCGAAAATGTGCCAGCTGAGCCGCAATTCCCACTGATGGCATTGCTTGTCTCCGGTGGGCATACGGAACTGAACCTCATGACCGATCATCTGACCTACAGACGCCTAGGCTCCACGCGGGACGATGCAGCCGGCGAGGCATTCGACAAGGTGGCGCGACTGTTGGGACTTCCTTATCCAGGCGGTCCCTCCATTCAGCGCGCGGCCGAAAAGGGAAATGCAACCCGCTTTAAGTTTCCGCGTGCCAAGCTGGATAGCCCTTATGATTTCTCGTTCAGCGGGTTGAAAACTGCTGTGTTGTATGAAGTGAATGGTTTGAAAAAGGAGAGTGCAACATTACCAGTGGAAGATCTGGCTGCTTCGTTTCAGGCAACCGTTGTGGATACTTTATATACAAAGACCATCCAAGCCGCGAGAGATTTCAATGCGCAACAAATCCTGGTGGCGGGCGGAGTTTCTGCAAACCGTGCCCTGCGCGAGATATTCCAATCGCAGAGCGAATTCAAAGTTCACATCCCGGCTTTTGCTCTGTGCACGGATAATGCCGCGATGATCGCTGCCGCCGGATACTACCGCTTTGCATTAGGTCACACGTCGGCGTTGGAAATGGATGTGCAGCCGACCTGGCCATTGCCATAATTAACTTATACGATTGCGGGGAGGGAAGAGGAGGCACTTAAAACCCAAACCGCCTTTGGCTTGCCCGAGCCGTAGGCGGTTTGTAAAGGAGAATGCATCCTTCATTATATGCCTGCACTTTAAGGGAAACTGAATTCTTCTTTAATCTTTCATAAGAGTATTTCGGGGTGATTCTTAAACTGCTCTAAGCAAATCTGCTTTCGATAGCGGACCTTCCCGCAAAATCTGGATCTCGTCTCCCGTACAATCGACCAATGTAGAAGGAATGCCACCAGGCGTTTCGCTGCCATCGATAATCATAGGGATACGTCCGCCCAGCTGCGCTAAGACCTGTCCCGCGTTGGTTGGGCTGGGTTGGCCAGAAATATTGGCTGAGGTCACTGCCATCGGACCGGCGAGTCGCAACAAGGCACGGGCAACATCATGGTCGGGCACGCGCACGCCTACGGTGGATGTGGAGGAGATGGCTTGGGGAAGAGTCGGCTTTTTGGGGACGAGCACCGTCAAAGGTCCGGGCCAGAACCGTTCGATCAGTTTCGCGGCGAGAATCGAAATCTCCGCAGCAACCTTCGTCAGGTCTTCTTTATCGCCGATCAAAACAGGAATTGCTTTTTCCATCGGGCGGTCTTTCGCGACGTAAATCGATTCGATGGCCGGTTCATTAAACGCAAGGGCGCCGACGCCATAAACGGTATCCGTCGGGAAGGCAACCAGTCCGCCTGAAAGCAAAATCTCAAGCGCGCTGGCGATCGCGTGGGATGAGTTGGAGGAAATAACTTTGGTATCCATCGTTATAGCATGATCTCAAGCAATCGATCTTTCCCTGTCAGGTCCTGGTGCAAGCGAGTCTCGGCTTTCGGGAACAGGTTATGGGCAAGGTCTAATGCCGGGCTGCCGCGGGTGGCTTCGATTTCGAGAAGAATCAGTCCATGGGGTGTGAGCCATTCCGGCGCAAGTCTCAAGAGTCGACGAATGGGATCTAGACCATCCGTGCCACCGTCCAGAGCGAGAGTCGGTTCATGCCCGTATACAGGTAAAGTATATAACGTTTGAGTGGGGATGTACGGCAGGTTTGCACAGAGTAAATCCAGGTGCCATTCTTTAGAAAATAACTCAGGTTTTGGCGGGAGAAGATCACCATGGAAAAATTCGATTTGATGCTGGACTTGATGCTTCCGGGCATTCGTTTTAGCAACATCCAACGCTTTCTGGGAAATATCGGTGGCCAGGATACTTGCTTGTCGAACATGGACTGCAAGGGAAACAGCAATCGCACCAGAGCCGGTTCCAACGTCGGCAACAGTTCTGCGGGCAGGCGAGGCCTGCAGCCAGCTAATTGCTTTTTCCACCAGCAGCTCGGTTTCAGGGCGCGGAATCAAAACATCGGGCGTGATATCGAAATCCAAGCCAAAGAATTCCCAGTGACCGAGAACATACGGAAATGGTTCTCTGTTTTCCAATCGGCGGAGGGTTTCATCTAATCTGTTTTGTTGTTCTATGCTGAGGGTACACTCAGGATGAGCCATCACCCAGGTGCGGGGCTTGTTGAGGATGTCAGCAATCAAGACCGATGCATCCAGAGCTGGAGTATCACTGATCAAAGCGAGACGGCCCGTGACTTCCGAAAGGAGTGTGCGCACAGGATCACTTCTTGATGGCAAGCAAGGACAAGTACTCAAACACTATATTCGACGCCAGGATGGCAGTGATGTCGCCGTGATCGAAGGGCGGTGAGACTTCCACGAGGTCAAATCCGATCAGGTCCAAGCCATGCAAGCCGCGAATCAGCTGGAGCAGCTGATAACTGGTCAGGCCGCCGACCTCAGGTGTGCCGGTGCCCGGCGCAAAGGCGGGATCAGCCGAATCGATATCTACAGTCACATAGACAGGACCCTTCAAGCGCTGATGAACTTCCTTGAGAATCTCCGGGATTCCTTTTTCCATGACTTCATGAATGGTGATCATACGCGCCCCGAGCAGTTGATTGTCTTCATAATCCTTCTCACCGCTTACCGGACCGCGAATCCCGATTTGTATGTACTCGCCTTGGCGGATCAACCCCTCCTGCAGGGCGTGACGAAATGGCGTTCCGTGGCTGTACGGAATGGCCTCGAACTCTGCTTCCCAGGTGTCGATATGGGCATCCACATGGATTAGAGAAACGGGATTATGTTTTTTAGCATGTGCACGCAGTAGAGGAAGAGCGATCGAGTGATCGCCACCCAGCGTGATGAGAGTGGTTCCTGTGCCGATAATTTCACTTGCCATATTTGTGATCGCCGTCATGGTATGTTCGATCGAAGTTGGGATGATAGACACATCGCCATAGTCCACCGTGTTGAGTTTTTTCAAAGGCGTAACGTTCAGCGTGGAATTATGCCCCCAGATCATCAAGGATGCTTCCCGAATCTTGCGCGGACCAAAACGCGTCCCGCTACGGAAAGATGTCCCGCTATCGAATGGCACGCCGAGGATGGCAACATCCACGTCCGTCAGGTCACGTGTGACCGGCAAGCGCATGAACGATGGGATACCCATGAAGGGTTGTAAGCCGGCGCCAAATGCGGGGTTATCGTTCATGCTGTTCTCCTAGTTATATAACAAAGCCGGTGGTTGAGCCACTTGCGGTCAAAACCACCGTCTTTTATGAAACCTCTAAATATTTGGTTGTAGGGCGGCCTCGACAGTCCCTGCGAAGATGGAGAGCTACTCGGCCAGCGCACCAGTTCGTAATTTATTCCTCTTCGTCAAAGCCCGTACTGGCGAGGCGGTCCGCCTCGTCACGCGTGGAAAGCTCATCGATGAATTGATCGATCGAACCATCCATGACGGCCGGCAGATTATAGCTGGAGACACCGATACGATGATCGGTAACGCGGTTTTGGGGGTAATTATAGGTGCGGATCTTTTCGGACCGTTCCCCGGTTCCCACCTGCGAGC
>JBKPQD010000070.1:0-2430 GCA_046733915.1 Chloroflexota bacterium | reverse complement strand
CAGGTAAACTGGGTCATTGATCCCAGCTGGATAACGGTTTTCTCAGGAACGTTCACCCCGGCAGCCAGCTGCGTCTCGATCGCCAATCGACGGAGATTCTCATCCATGCGATGCCCCACTAGTTCTTCTTGCGTTGGCTGGTCTTGGGTCAGTCGCGTAAGCAATGGTCCAATTTCACTGGAGGAAACTTTATAATCTGCGTCGACGTATTCCAGCGCACTGCGAGGCATAGAGGGATAGCGAGCCTGGTCGGGCTCCTGGACGATGGCGATCCCTCCGAGGCGTTTTATGCTCCATAAGCCTGACGTGCCGTCATTCAGCGCACCGGACAAAACCACACCGATGGCTGCCGGACCGTACGAGTACGCCGCAGAACGGAAGAGCGCATCGATCGATGGACGAAAGCCGTTTTCTTTGGGTCCGCGTTTGACGGCGACAGAGCCGTCATCGATCAACAAGTGATGATCTGGAGGAGCAACATAAATGGTGCCGGCTGCAATTCGCGCCTTATCTTCTGGGTGCAAGGCAGGTAGAGGACCGGTATTGCTCAATATATCTGGCAGATAACTCTTGTGATTGGCGGGTAGATGCATGACAACGAAAACAGGAGCAGACAAATCCGCCGGAAGCTGTGCAACCACCTCTCGTAGCGGCTCCAGGCCGCCAGCGGATGCTCCGATGACGATACAGTGTGGGGACATAAGCAATAAGCCTCCTTATCAAAACTCGTACCCGAACATTTCTCATCCCGGCTGAGGCATTGTATGCTGCGTTTTCGGCTTCGCAGTCTGGTTTTAGCGTGTGGAGAGTATCATGAATGTTTTCCAAGACTTCCCGCTTGGTGTCGATGCTTGTTACCGGAAGTGCCTTTGCCCGCTAAAAAGCACAACCCTGTTTTCAAGAAGCCCAGTAGTGGTTGTGATCAATTCGTCGTCGCTTATTCACATCACCGGAGAACCTGGCTTAGGTAAATCTTGCCATGTCCAGAGCATGTTTCACACGATTTTGGGTCATGTGACCGGACAGCTCTTGCGAATCCGACAGGATCTTCGATGAGTAAGATGGGATACATTAACGGGATCCCAGTTCATCAGGTATCTGAATAATCACCCGGGTACCCTTGTCAGGTTGGGACTCAACACGCAGATGACAGCCCATGAGACGGATACGACGCTGCAACTGAGCTAGACCGCCCATCCCATTCCGGGTGGCAAGGGAATCGGGCGCAAACCCAACGCCTTCATCGCTGACAGTGATTCCAATATGGTCATCGTTTTTTTCCATCTTGATCTCGGCATGCAGCGTTTGAGCATGTTTGACCACGTTGAACAACGCCTCTCGTACGGCTTGAAACAATAAAATGCGCAGCGCATCTTCGAAACGGGTGGACACGCCATTCGTTTGGATGTTTACCTGCAAACCATACTGGTTTTGCATTTGCATTGCCAGCCAGGCGAGGGCATCGCTTAAACCCTCGCCCTGCAGGACTGCTGGGCTTAGGTCAATGCTGAGATTGCGGGTCATGGAAATGGACTCGTCCAGCAAGTCGTGGATCTTGTCGAGCTCGGCTTGCGCAGATTCCAGGTCGCCCCGGCGATGAGCCTCATCGAGGCTGGTCGTCTGTACCTTTGCCGCAAAAATACGCTGCTGTAGATCGTCATGGAGGAGTCGGGAGATACGGTTCCGTTCCGCCTGTTCCGCCTTGGTCAGCTCAAAGGCCAGCGCGTGGGTCTCTTGTTCTGCCCTGACACGTTCGCTGATATCAATAAATGACATCAGCAACGCCTCAGTCTGGTCGATCGTGATCGACTGGATCGAAGCAACCAGGGTGGTGATCTCGCCGGAGGCGCTCTCCACCTGCAATTCAATATTGTTGAGAATGTTTTCTTTTCTGAGCCGTTCCACGATCTGCAGCCGGTCCTCCTCGGCAAGAGGCAGACCCAGTTCAGAAGAAGTCCGGCCGATCAGCTCGTCCCTCCGCAGTCCCGCGAACTCGACATAAGCATCGTTGACATCGATAAATCTCCCGTCGCTTAACTGGGTGAGTGAAGTCGGGCTGGGATTGGAGTAGAACAGCCTGAAGAACAGATCGCGCGCCTGGCTAATCTTCTGGTTCGCATCTTTCAATTCGCGTGTCCGTTCCTCCACGCGCTCCTCCAGGGTCTCCTTGCTTTGCAGCAGTTTTGCCTCGCTCTCCTTGAGCGCCGTAATATTGATGAAGGTAATGACCACACCTTCGATCTCGTCCTGGGCGGTGCGATAGGGACGAAAACGAAGCAGATACCAGCCGTCCTTCTCTTTTTGAACCTCCCGCTCGACCGGCACCAGCTTCCGCAAGACCTGTTCTGCATCCTGCATAAAACTGCTGTACATCAATTTATGGGTCAGATGGCCGATGGGCCGACCCCGGTCTGATGGAAGGATATTAAT
>JBKPQD010000069.1:0-2373 GCA_046733915.1 Chloroflexota bacterium | reverse complement strand
TACGCATAGCGTATTTTAAAATTCGATGGTCTAAGAAGCAAAAATGGTAGTATCCCGAGCGGGACGATATTCAATTTGCCCCAGAATAAGATCAGGAAAAGAAAAGCGAATGCGATCCATTCCTTCCAGTACAACTCTTTCCGATGTACAAGAGCCAGCGACGCAGCGATAAATAAAAAGGCAATTCCGTTGGAGATAGCGTCGGCGCTGATCGTGGATGCCTGAAGAATGACCACAGGCGAGGATGCCAGGATCGCGAGCGTCCACTTCCCGAATGGAATCAAGCGCACGGCAAGCCACGCTAAGATCAAGAAGCTAAGCAAGCCAATGATCCGGCAGGCATAAAATGTCGTCAAGGCGGACCAACGTTCGCTGCGGCCAAAGTAGCGCATGACCAGCGCTTGAGGCAGCAGAAGGGGAGGAGCATACACGGACCGTGTCTCGACGCTGCCATAGATGTAATCGTGAGCGTCCACCCGCAGTCCCTCATATTTTTCCAGGAAACCTGTCTCCACCGGGCGGACGATAAACGGTCTTCTATAGGACATTTCCCAATAGACGGCTGGGAAGGGCATCCCTTTCCCGAGATGATCGTTTGGAATAAACGTTAAACCCGACATTTCCCAGACGCGTATGAGGTGTGTCTCTTCATCATATCCCGCGCCGACAGGGAGCAGGAAACAGCCAACAAACCCGAAAATGGATAGAACAAGAAGCAGATAGATTTCAGCCGTACTTAGACGTTTCCAGGTGGAAAACATGGCTTTTAACGGATCGATCAATGGGATGGCATCCGAGTTTTTTCGATCTGACATGACGTAATTTTACCTAAATACATCCCCGAGTTTGAAAGCTCAGGAAGACAAAGCCATTAGAATATCGTGCTTTCGCACCCAAAATTCATTGACTGAATTTTAGGATATAATTGCAACTCGTGTTTTGGAAAAAAATGAGCTGACAACTGCATGTCAGGTATGCGTAACCAAATGCGGAATTTCAAGTCCAGATATGGGATATTCGAATGGAATACCTGAGACCAATCTGTTTATGATAGGAGAAATAATGTCGAAAGCAAACCTAATACCCCCTTATGGTGGGAAACTCGTCAATCTGGTAGTGGATCAAAACGAACGTGAAGAGCTGCTCGCACGGGCACCCAAGCTCTCCTCCATCAAGATTACGATGCGCAATCTTTGTGATTTGGAATTATTGGCGACCGGTGGGTTTTCCCCACTTACCACTTTCATGGGCAAGGCTGATTACGACCGCGTCCTGCGGGAAATGCGTCTGGCAGACGGCACGTTGTGGCCGCTTCCTATTACGCTCACCGCGGACCCCAAGGAATTACCCACTGTTGGCGAAGACATCGTTCTGCGCAATGCCAATAACGACGTGGTCGCCATCATGACTCTCGATGAGGTTTATCACTGGGATCCGCAGACCGAAGCGGCACTCGCCTATGGCACAAACGACCATAGGCACCCGATGGTCTCTGAAATGCAGCGCTGGAACAAGGTCTGTATTTCCGGTCCACTAAAAGTAATTAATCTGCCCAAATACTATGATTTCGTGAATTTGCGCTGCACCCCGGCACAGGTACGTGAACGTCTCGAAGAGATGGGACATGACAATGTAGTCGCATTCCAGACACGTAATCCTCTGCACCGCATCCACGAAGAATTAACCAAGCGCGCCGCCGAACGTGTCAAAGGATCGTTGCTGGTTCATCCCACCGTTGGGATGACCAAGCCTGGTGACGTGGACCACTACACCCGCGTCCGCACCTACAAGGCGCTGGTCGACAATCACTACGATAAGAACAGCACCATGCTCAGCCTGCTGCCGCTCGCCATGCGCATGGCGGGACCTAAGGAAGCACTCCTGCACGCGATCATCCGCCGCAACCACGGCGCCAACCATTTCATCGTTGGGCGCGATCACGCGGGACCCGGAAATGATTCCACGGGCAAGCCGTTCTATGGTCCGTACGACGCGCAGCAGATAATGACCAAGTATGAGTCTGAGATCGGCGTCAAAATGGTTCCGTTCGAGATGCTCGTTTATCTCCCCGACGAAGAACGCTATGTCGAAGAAAAAGATGTACCGAAGGGTGCACGTACGCTCAATATCTCCGGCACACAAGTCCGCGATGATTATCTTGCCAAAGGCAAGCTTCTCCCCGCATGGTTCACCCGCCCTGAGACGGCCGAAATTCTGCGGGAGATGTACCCAGCCCGGCACGAACAGGGATTCTGCATTTGGTTCACTGGCTTGAGCGGATCCGGTAAGAGCGCGACGACTCAAGTGCTTACCTCCCTCCTGCTCGAACGTGGACGTGAGATTGCCATCCTCGACGGCGACGTCGTCCGCACT